>WQTH01000016.1 GCA_009786415.1 Chitinispirillia bacterium
ATTCGCCTAATCTGGAAATTTGAAGAGAACAGAATCATCTACATGTTGGATGTCGGCCACCACGACGTCCTGAAAAAATACTGACCCCAGCCGCCTCAACGCTGCCTTTCCCTCTCCTGCCTCCGTTTCTCCCTTTCCCGCTCCCGTTCCCTCTCAACCGCCTTATTCACGACCTCTCTGGCCTCCCCTCCCTGACCTATCAGTTTTTGGGCGTAGGCGCCCCGCTGTTCGGTGGTGCGCAGCTTGCCGGATTCCGCTTCCGCGTTGGCGCCCAGCTACGCCTTCCTTTGGGCCTGTTTCGCGGTAGACTCAGCCGTCTTCTGTTTCCGCGCTTCCGCCGACGAACCCTCAACCGTATCATTCGACATCCGGTAGAAGCGCCGTACCGGTTTACCGACTACCGGCACGGCGTGAGACTTCTCAATCAGGTTCATCTCATTATCCGGGTCAGCCATTTCCATCAGCTTGTATATATCAATAAATGCGTCAAGCCCCATCTTCGACCACGACCATCTAAGCAGCCGCACGGCCTCGGCGCCCATCCCCTGCGTACGCACGTTGTTTGAGAGTATGGGCCTTCCGGTCCACGAGTCCATCGGGTTGTCATTCCCGAAGAACCACTTCGCCCACGTGGCCCCTACCTGAAGGAGCGGGATTAGGCTGTTCTCGTCGAACGGATTATTGTCTGAAATAATTGACTTGAACGCCTTGCCAGCCTCCGCCTTCATACCCTCGCCCGTCTTCGTTATCTTTCCCACTACCATCTTGGCCATGTGGTACGTCGCGGCGCTGATCGCCTGCCCCTCGTAGGACTTCGGCACCAGGAAGTAACTGACCTTGCCGGTCTCCGGGTCTATCCCCGTGGGTATGGCCAGAAAACCGGCCTTGTGGTAGTCAGGGATTGCGTTTATCATCGATTCGACCTTTTTGGCCAGCTCCTCTGTCCCGCCAAAGGCTTCAAACAAGGGGGTCATAAGCGGGGCCAGAAGCCCGCCGGACGCGAGGGCGTAGGTTACAGTGGTAGAAACGTCGCGGGCCAAAAACTTCTTCGCGTACGCCGACGGGTTTAACTTCATGGCCTCAATCGTGCTGTACATACCCTGAATTCTTGAGTTCAGGAACAGGAACACGTTATTCGCAAGCGGAGACAGGCGGCCGCCCGCAACCACGTCCGACGTCCCCGCCATTGTCCGTACCATGTAGTTGCGCATGGCGTCGTCTACCCTGTATATCGGGCGGCCCTTTTTATCCACCCTGCCCGTCTCTACGAAGTGGCTTTTGTACTTTTTGCTTACCCCCTTAACATAGCTCGCGGGGATATCGGCCTCTTTCAAAAAGTTGTAGGCAGCCAGCTTCATACCCTTTTCCTGTATCTCCATCACCTTGTTTATCTGCCGGGACGCTCCGGCCACAAGCCCCCCGCGCTTGCCGTCGCCAACATTATACCGCGCCATTGTCCGCAGCAGTTCGGTATCTATGCCGTCGGCATCGCGCCCCACGTACGCGCCGCTGGAGACCATCGTCATATCCCTTAAAGCCGCCCGCATCTCCGGGGTTACCTTGCCGGTGGTTACGTACGCAGTAGCATCCAGCATAGCCTTAGCGTAGTATTTAGAGAAATCCCCAATGCCGGTTATCGACGTCGGCAGGTTCTTGGTGGTTTGTGTCCAGTCGCGGGGTACGTTGTACGCCCAAAAACCGGGGTTTTTGTTGATGAATATGTCCCGCGAAACGTCTCCCAGAACCCGCAGGGCCTTGATCCAGTCAGCCTGAGCCTCCGACCGGTACAGCAGCACGTCGCCGAACTTCGCATTTACGTCGTAAGCCTTGTACACGCCATCCTCAAGAAAAGATACCGTCCGCACGTCGCTATTGTCCCTTATTACAAACTTTCCGTCCGCTCCGCGCTTCGCGGGAGTTACCGTAAGCCCGGTGGCCTCCTGCGCCTCTTCGCTCATGAATTGGAGCATGGTGTCGCGGACAGCCTTGTTTCGGGCGGCGCTCTGCAACAGGCGCATATCGTTTTCAATCGTAGCGGAAAAAGCGTTTTTAATATCAGCAAGCGTACCCGCCTGATGCTTTATGTCAAATACCTGATTGGCCCCGGACTCCCCCATCTTTCCCGTCATCTTCTCTATGACGCGGAAGGTCGCGTAGTAATCATTTTCCATTATATACTTCTTGAGCTCAGGCGTAAAGCATTCCGGCCTCGTCAAGGGTGGAAATTATGAGGTCTTTGCGGATTTTATCGTATTCCTTCGCGGCGGCCTGTAACTTCTCGTAACGCTCCGCGCCTACCCGCTTCTCAAACCGCTTAAGCGTGCGCGCCGCGGTCTCCGAGTTGTGCCCCTCCGGGTTGAATATCTCTGTGCGCTCATGGATTACGCGGTTGCAGTACATTACTATACCCATATCGGAAACATCAGCGTCGGCAAGCTCCTTACCGCCGGTTACGCCTTTCATCATATTATTGATGTCGGCCAAATACAATTCCTGATGACCGCTTACGCGGGGTATGGCACGCATCTTCCAGTAGCCGTCATTGGTTACCAGACCGGCCTTTCGCAGGATATTTTCATAATTATCAATGAGTTTGTACTTGTCTACGATGGATTCTACGAGGCTGACGCCGACCTTTTTAGCCGTGATCTTTGCCTCCTCCGCATCGGTCTTCGCCGTTTGCTTGTCAACCTCCTCGCCCTTCTTCTGCATCGCGTACAACCTGTCAAGCCGAGCATCATCAACCGCGTCATCCCCCCTGCCGTACAACTCCTGCATCTCCTTATAGACCGCGCTGAACGGATTCCGGGCATCTTCCCAGTCATTAAACACCCGCCAGAAGATAGGAGTTTCCCTTTTCAGGAGCGCAGGGTTGGTCATGTAGACGGCCATTGCGTCGGCGTATATCTCCTCGCCTTTTTGCCGATATATAAGATGCGCCGCATAGGCTTTCGCGGCCTCGTCATAATCCTTTTGATTCTCGAAATCAGACCTTACAGGTTCCTTATCTAGCGGGCGAATCTTCAATGAGAGGTCGTACAGTTCATCGTAAATCTTCTTGAGCTCCACCAGTCCCCGCGCCTCGGCTTCGGCGTGCAGCGCGTCCTTGTACGCCGCCGAGACCTGCTCTTTCGTCGCGCCGTCCCCAAGTTCCCTGACTACCCGCGCGCGTATGGCCCCGCGTTCCTTTTTTGTGAACATTGCGTCGGGGGACGTCCCCGGCCCGCTCTCCATGAACTGATTAAGCTCGTGCGCCGCGTTCTTGATCTTCGTGGCGACTGCCTTGAACTTCCCGCTCCCGCCGTACTTCGTGGAGGCGTGGCCTATCTCGTGGGCCAGCACCTTACGCGCCTGGTCCCAGCCGGATTTAGGGAGGTCGGGGGCAAGGCGGATGCGCGTCCACTCCCCGTCTATGCCGCGCATGGCCAGCCCGCGCACGCCGTCTTTCATTGGACGTACCTGAATCCGTACGCCGAGCGCCTCGGCTATTTCTACCATCTCCGGGATGTCGATGGGGTAGCGGTCATCATCGGACGCTCTGCCGGCGTCCACGTCTTCGCGGTAGACCTTGGTCACCTCGGCGGCGTCGGTTTGGGCGGTCTCCGGGTCTTTGGCGTACTCTCCACGGCTGGCTTCGCTCAGAGCGTTTCCGCCGAATTTTGGTGGGGTAGAAGATTTTTTGTCCTGGGTATTGACTTTCGGCGGCGATTGTTGTATCTTGTTATTAAGATGCTCTTGCACAATGTCCGATACCGTTCTTTGGGGATTAGATTGATTCGCGGCCGTGGTCTCTGGTACTCGTACCCTCGAATCTTCCTGATCCCCAATTTTTATAGCATGATCGTAATACCGCTTGCCGTTGGTGTCCTCGCGCACCACAAAACCCACCGTACTCGGTATCCCATCAATAGTAGCTCTCGCCGCAAAAACGTGGCTTTTAAGAACTTGAGGGTCATTTAGCTCCGCACTCGTAGCCTTACGGTACCCGCCACTGCCGTCTTTTACAGTAGCCTCAAGATACACACCGTCTTCTATTAAATCCGGTGCATACTCCAACAAGGCAACCTTGCCGTCCATCGCACCGTGACTTATTACATTTTTGACGCTGCGCCTATTAAAGGTAACGTCCCAGTCCCTATCAGTATTTTTATAGTCACCTAATGCGTCCTTTTGTGTAAGCCAATCAATGACGCGCCCAACAAACCCTTGCCCGCGCTGTATGTTTTTGACCTCGGCGCTGCTAACCTCCGGCGACGGGATAGCGTCGAACTTGGCGCGGGTTTCGTTGGCCGCTTCTGGTCGCCCCTCGCTCCTTGCATACTCCCCGATACTTGCCTCTCCCCTAACGCGAGGGGAACGGGCCGGCTGGTCGCCATGTTTGAAGTAGTTTGGGAGCGGAACATATCCTTCTGGCTTTCCCCTAAAATCTTCGTAATCGGATTTACCATCACTAATACGGTGCCCCATTATAAAACCGGCAAAATCTCCATTGGCATCTTTAATTACTATGCTATCGAAACTCCCATATTTGGCACCATAAAATTTTAGACCCGGTTTATTAAACAAGTCGGCATACGCCTTACTTACGATGATAGGGGTATTCGCCCCCTCAAACATCAGCGTGGCGTTGTGTTCCTGTTGCTTTCCAGTCTTACCTATGGGGATGTGGATTTCCGGCGCACCAAGCTCTTTAAGCTCCCCCTCAGACGCCTCCATCACCATCTTCAAAACCCGCTTACCGGTATCGTTTGACCTATTGGTCAACTCCTCGCCGATAATCTGGCGCACTTGCTCAACCTCTACCGCAGATGACGGCTTGACTATGTTGCCATTGGTGATGAATATCTGGCCGTCTTCTCCCTCAAGCATCCCGGCGTTACGGTTTTGGCGGCTATCAGTCTTGAAAAGACTCGCCTCGGAGCGAGTCAACGGAGCGGATTCGGGCGTAGTTTTTGGGGGCTACGCCTTACGTTTCGGCGGCGTTTCTTCACCGTCCTCAATTCTCGCGTTTAAGCCCGTTTCCTCGTCCGCCCTACTCCCGATATTACCCGGTTCGATAACTGGCTCCTGTACCCGCCCATGCGCGACTACGGCGGGTTCTGATGGTATGGCGTCGATATCCCTCTCGGCATTCCGCGTATCCGCGTCAAGGCGATGCTGCCTAATCCTTGCCTGATCTATCGCCTGTCCTACTCTGATAGCCTGATGACCAGCCTCCAATTGAGCCTGCGCCTCGCCGCGTGTGGTTAGCGTGGCAGGGTCTACAATCTCTAACTCGTGCCCCTCTTTACCGTAAAGCCACCCGCGCAGCTTGCCTTTGTCGCGACCGCTCAATCCAAGCGCATTACCGACCTCTCCGCGCTGCTTTGCCTGTTCGAGGGAGAAATGATTACCACTGGCCACATCCCGGATCGCGAACCCAGCCGACGCCGCGAGGGAAGCCACCGTCTGGATCCACCACTCCTTGGACCGCGTGTCCTGCCCCGTCGCCTTTGCCACCGCGTACTCGTATGCAAGGTCGGCCAGCGGCTGGCCTATGATCTGCGCCGCGCCGGCTGGGAGAATGATCTCTGGGATCATAGAAGCAAGCGCCCCTCCCGCCCCGTGGGCAGAATTCCAGAAGCCCTCTTCAAACGTGGCACGGTCGAGCGACTGCCCTGCGGCAAGCCCCGCGCTCGTTACAGTAGCCGGAATTGCGCGCCGGGCAAGCGCCGACTTCGACATTACATTGGGGGCAACCTTGCCCGCGACAGCGCCAACGGCAGCGCCGCCGGCAATTTCTACGATGCCGGCAACTACGGCAACTGGTGGAGCGCCACGGAGGGCGATGCGAGCTACGCCTGGTACCGGTACATGTACTACTACAGCGACAACGTGTACTCGTATTGGGACTACAAGATGTTCATGTTCTCTTTGCGCTGTGTTCGGGACTGATGCGGCAAGGCGTAGCCAAGCCGCCGCACTACGGCCTGCGCGACTACGGCACCAATGGACAATTCGGCCTTGAGCAATCGCCGGCAGCAGGCCGGGCGACGTGGTGCTCGACCCGTTCTTTGGAGCGGGTACGACCGGAGTGGCTGCGGTCTCGGTGGGGCGGGAGTACATCGGAATCGAATTAAACCCGGATTACGTAACCTTAGCCAGCGAGCGCCTTGGGCTGTTCGCGGGGGACTTCATAGAGAGGATGTAAAAATGGTAGAAAAACAGTATTATACAAGCAAAGATATTGCCGATATGTTTCAGATATCCATCTGGACTGTCATTAAATACCGGCACAAAATCGTCGGGTGCGAACGTGTCGGTCGACTTTGGCGTTTTGACAAGGATAAGGTTGATGCCCGGCGGAGAGCCGGAAAAAAAGTATGGATTGAATTTTGACGGTATCGTGCCAATATGCTATATTATGCTCATGCGCACGGTGCTATAGGAGTAAAAAGGAGAGACCTATGGCATTAACAAAGATCGGTCCTAATAAATGGCGCGTCAAAGCGTCCGTTTGGGACAAAAACAAGGGGTATCCCATATCCAAGCAGACAACCGTTACCGGCACCCGTGCCGAGGCGGTCGTCGTGGAGGGGGATATCCTCAAAGAGCTCAAGGCTCGCACTTTGACATCTAAATACGCAAGCACATTCGGGGAGGCGGTTGACCTATACACAGAAAACCTGCGTCTCCGGGGACGGCTGTCCTACCAACACGAGAATATGGTCAAGTTTCTGCGTAGCGAGCTCGGACACGTCAGGATCGAAGTTTTCGCCGATCACTTTGAGGTGTACCGTCGTAGGCTTATGTCTGCCATGACAAAACAGTGTAAGCCGAGGAAGAGCGCGTCAATAAACCGTTATACGGCTATTGTACGGGCTGCGTTTGGCCATCTTGTGGGGCTTGAAATCCTCGACAGGAACCCAATCACCTCGACCCGCTTCCCTAAGATGAAATAACATCCGCGGGACCGGTACTTGTCATCGGATGAACGACTCCTGCTGCTGAACACCATTAAGGAACATCGTCCGTATATACTGCCCATTATTATGTATATGCTGATGGTACCTTGCCGCGTAAGCGAGTTGGTGACAGCCAGGCGGGATCAGTACATCCCAACCGCGAAAGTTATAAAAATACCGAAGTCTAAGGCTGGCATCCCCATAATCAAATCGGTGCCGGAGAATATGCGAGAGTACTTTCGTAGCATTCCTCTGGATTGTCCATGGCTGTTTTATGAGGAAACCGCTCCGGGCCGGTATCGCCCGCTTACGCACCTGCGGTACGCTTGGAGCTTCTGCCTGAAAATGGCGGGAATATCTGACCTGCGCGTCCACGACCTGCGGCATATCGCGGTCACAGACCTTCACTATGCGGGTAACTCCGAGCGGGTAATCGCGGCTCAGGCGGGATGGAAGTCGACGGCCATGATGTCCACATACTGGCACTACGACGAACTCAAGGCCGCGCAGGAAATGCGTTTCGGATATGGTAACCATAGTACCGATATTGCACAGCAACTGACACGATCAGCCGCTGGATAGCAATAAAAAGTCACTATGAATGTCACTATGAAACGTACAAGAAGATGCAAGAATATGCAATATCAAAGGGAACCGGGACGGTATCAGGATAAATAAAAAACCCTCGTAAGTCTTTGATTTTACGAGGGTTTGATTTATACACCATTCAGGACTCGAACCTGAGACCCGCTGATTAAGAGTCAGCTGCTCTACCAACTGAGCTAATGGTGCTTGTTGTTCAGTAATGGGCGGCGGCAGGACGGAATTGCCCTATCACCGTACATAAAATAATATATGGCAATGGGCGATGCAAGTTATTTTTTTATGGATTATGATTTTTTATTGCCGGATTAACATAAACCCTGTGCTGCCCTATATCCACAAATAACTGCAACCTCCGGCAATAGATGGTCATTTTTGCCGGGCAAAATTTGCCGGCATAGGCAAAAAATTCCTGCCATCGGCAATTTTTGCCTGTTTTTGTGGGGTTTCATCCGCTTATTTTTAGGGATATTGCCCGGATATGGGGCCGATATGCCCTTTCATCGTCAAAAAAATCAAAAACTTTAACCTAAAATCAAAAAAATCCGCGAAAAACGGGTTTTTGGCACGGGGCTTGCTATTTTATAGTTATGGCGAGGGAGAAATCGCCGTGAACTGTTGAAAGGGTGAGAGAAAATGAACATGCTGAGCCAGACTATCGTTGGAAGGACGGGCATTCCGGTATTATCGGCGGCCAGGGACGCGGCGATGCTGCGGGCGCGGGTTATATCGAACAACATAGCCAACGTCAACACGCCGGGCTTTACGCGGGTTGACGTCAAGTTTGAGGAGGAGCTGCGTCAGGCTTTGGACCGTACGCGCATAAAGGGTACGCGCACCGACGGCGGGCACATGAAGATCGGGCGTTTGGACCTCTCGGATGTGGGGCCCAAGGCGTTCAGGCCTTACGACGCGACCCAGCCCAGCGGCGTGAACAATGTGGATGTCGACACCGAGATGGCGAAGCTTGCTGAGGCGCAGATAATGTTCAACTATCTGCACAAGTTCCATCAGGGGTCGTTTAACAAGCTGAACTCGGCGATTTCGGCGAGGGCGATACAGTCTTAACAGTATTAGTGAAGTTTGGAATTGGAGTTGAAAATTAACAGTGGGCGGATGGGTATCCGGCCATATAAATAAGGGAGGGCGGTATGCCGGGAGTTGGCGGAATTTTCAGCGGTCTTGAGATCAGCGCGTCGGGCATGAGGGCGCAGCGGGTGCGTCAGAACACGATCTCGTCGAACCTGGCGAACGCGGAGACTACGCGCACGGCTGAGGGCGGGCCTTACCGGCGGCAGTTTGTGGTGTTTGACGCGCAGTCCAACAGGCGCGACACGCGTATTCTGAATCCGCACGTAGCGCTTTACGGCAACACCACGCACGAGAACCATTTGCCTATTCCCCCGTCGAACTTCCCGCGGGACGAGCGGTTTTTCGGGCGGGGCGTGAATGTGGCGGAGATACGCGAGGATTCGCGCCCGCCGCGGCTTGATTACGACCCGGGGCATCCGGACGCAGACGAGAACGGGTATGTGGCGAAGCCGAACGTCAACGTCATAGAGGAGATGACGGACATGATCGCGGCGACAAGGGCGTACGAGGCGAACGTTACGGCGTTCAACGCGATAAAGGGAATGCTTATGCAGTCGCTGCAGAGTTAAGCAGGCAGAGTTTCTGCGTAACGGGAATGATGTTAAACAATAAGATTGATAACGGATTGACGTAAATTAATACGGGAGAATAGAGATGAATATCAACAGTATAGGAAGTTCGGCGGCATCGTGGGCGCAGTTTGTGAAGATTTCGCAGGCGGCGCGGGAGCGCAACGGCCTCCAGCCCGATTTGGCCGGAGGGCTTCAGAACAGCGGCGCGGGGTTAAAGAACAGCGGCATCAATAACGCCGGCGGTGTGCAGGATGTAAATATTGCGTCTTTTAAGAAGGCGTTTAATGTATATTCAGAAAAACTGGTTGCGCCGGTTCCACCCGTCACGGGAACGCAGGCGCCACCGTCCATAAGCAAGTCGGTGGGCGGGATGTTCGACGCGTACGCGTGATACCGGCGAATACGCCGATAAACATTGATAATATCGCTCGGCCGTTTTTGATGGCCGGCACAAAATAAGGAGGTAATCATGGAAGGTTTCGAATCAATCGGCCCAGTGAAAGCCGGATCGCTGCCCAGGCAGACCAGTCCGGTGTTCCGTCAGGAGGGCGCGGGCGGCTTGTCGTTCAAGGAGACGATGAACAACTTCTTAAACGACGTCAACCATCTGCAGAAGCAGTCTGACGAGTCGGTGAAGAAGCTTGTGTCCGGAGAGATCACCGATGTACATCAGGTGATGACCGCGTCGGAGGAGGCGAAGGTCGCGTTCAACCTGATGATGGAGATCCGCAACAAGGTGATGGAGGCGTATCAGGAAGTCATGCGCATCAGGCTGTAATGTCCCGGCCACGGTGAGGTGCGCGTGAAAATACGGTGGTCATCGTCGGCAAGGGGCGGTGGTCACCGTAACTTTTTTAAAAAAAATTAAAATTATCAAAAAAAGTAGTAGATTTTTTTTTGTCAAGAGTGCATAATATATATTAATATGGATTATTGAGGACACGATTAAATATTGCGCCCGTACCATGGGGGCGACTGTACGACAGCAGTGATGCCGCCGGACAGCACAGGCGGTAGCATTTAATCGTGGAATCCATAGCAGTCATACACCATAAATCTGGGCGGTTGGCATGTCCGAGTTTTTCAAACAGATAATGACCCAGGTCGCTGCGCTGTGGCAGAATTTGTCGCTTCAGCAGCGGCTTATAATCGCGGCGCTTGTCGGCTTTACGCTTCTTACCCTTATCGGCCTCCTCTTTTTTTCGGGGTCGGACGGTGGTGGGGGCGGTGGTGGCGGGCGGGGCGGGAAGCCCAGCGGGATGTCTGTCCTCTACTCCGACCTGGAGCTTGAGGAGGCGGCGCAGATCACCGATCAGTTGACCAAGGGCTCCTACAAATACACGCTGGCAAACAACGGGCGCAATGTTCTTGTAAACACCAAGCAGCTGCACGAGATTCGCATGGCTCTGGCAAAAGAGGGACTGCCGCGGCGGCGCGGGGTGGGGTACGAACTGTTCGACAAAACGAATTTGGGCGCGACCGACATGGTGCAGCGGCTGAACCGTCAGCGCGCCATAGAGGGCGAGCTGCAGCGCACAATCGAAAATATGGACGAGGTGAAATCGGCCCGCGTGCACATAGTGGTTCCTGAGCATACGATTTTTCTCGACCAGCAGCGGGACGCCAAGGCCTCCGTGGTTATCCGCCCCACCATCGGGCGGTCGCTCACCAAAGACCAGGTACGCGCCATCACGCACCTTGTGGCGTCGAGCGTAGACGGCCTCAGCACGCAGAACATCTCCATCATTGACACCGAGGGAAAACTCCTTTCGAGCCCGTACGCCGGCGATGATGGGGCTATGGCCTCTTCGCAGAACCGGGAGCTGCAGCAGAGCGTGGAGAAGCACCTTGTGAGCAAGGCGAACCAGATGCTCTCCGGGGTGCTCGGCCATTCCAAGGCGATTATTCAGGTTACCGCCGACCTCGACTTCGACAAGGTTGAGAAGGAGATTCTGACATTTGACCCTGAGAGCCGGGTGATCCGCTCGGAGGAGCGTCAGGATGAGAACACGAAGAACGCGCCGGACGGCGACCACCAGCGCGAGCGGTCTGTTACCAACTACGATATAGATAAAACGGTTCAGCGGGTTGTGCAGGAGATAGGGAACATAAAGCGGCTGACTGTGGCCGTGGCCGTTGACGGCCGTTACGATTTTGCTGAGGGCAAGCGTACGTTTGTAGACCGCGCCATTGACGAGCTGCAGAAGATAGAGGAGCTTGTGAAGAACGCGGTGGGCTACGACCTCGCGCGCGGCGACCAGATAACCGTCGCGTCTATGCGGTTTGACAACGAGGACGCGGTTATGGCGGGGATACGGTGGTCGGAGGAGGAGAAGCGCAACCAGCGGGCGACCTACATAAAGCTCGGCCTCGCGCTGATTGCGGGCATCACGGTTCTTTTGCTGATGCGCTCCATGGCGGGCGCGGTGGTATCTGCCATGAATCCGCCGCCGCCGGCGCTTGAGGAGCTCGGGTTGGAGAATCTGGTTGAGGAGGACGCGCCTCCGTCTGAAGCGGAACTGCGCGCGGCGGCCATATTGGAGCAGGTGGAGCTGCTTACGAGCCAGTCGCCGGCGAATATCGCAGCGATCATTCGTCAGTGGTTAGTTGAAGGTGTTGGCGACAGCAAAAACCAATCATAACGGGAAACGGTAAATAATGGCAAAGAAGAAAAAGCCGAAAAAAGGGGAAGAGAGCGAAGACGAAGGCGCCGGCAGCCAAATTACCGCTTCGCAATTAGCCGCGCTCCAGAAGCCCAAGAAGACCGTTGACACGAGCCGCATCCCCGGCCCTGTCAAGGCGGCCATTGTAATGGTTGCGCTGGGCACCGAGGCGTCCAGCAAGGTCTTTCAGGTGCTCGACGACGTGGACATTGAGCGCCTTTCGACCGAAATCGCCCGTTTGGAGAACATATCGCAGGATGTACGCGAGGCGGTGCTTGAGGAGTTCCACAACCTCGCGCTCGCGCACCAGGCCTACTCTCAGGGCGGCCTCGACTACGCGCGCAAGGTGCTTGAGGCGGCGCTTGGCCCCGCAAAGGCCAAGGAGTTTTTGGAGAAGGTGCAGCAGAAAATCCGCACCACCGGTTTCAACCTGCTCGAAAACATCGACCCGAAGCAGTTGGTCAACTACATACAGAAGGAGCACCCGCAGACTATCGCCATCCTTCTGGCGCACATGGAGGCGCCAAACGCGGCGGGCATCGTATCGGCGCTGCCGCAGCAGGTGCAGATAGACGTGGCCACTCGCGTCGCTACAATGGAAAGCATATCGCCTGACACGCTGGCGCAGATCGAAGAGGTGCTCGTAACGCAGATGAAGTCGCTCTTCGGCGGCGATGTGTCGGAGATCGGCGGCGTGAAGGCGGTGGCCGAGATTCTGAACAACGTAGACAGAAATACCGAGAAAAATATCATCGGCAACCTTGAGCGCGAGAACCCGGAGCTTGCCACCGAGATCAAGAAGCTCATGTTCGTATTCGAGGACGCCCTGCTTTTGGACGACCGCTCGATGCAGCGCCTGATGAAGGAGATCGACACGAAGGAGCTTGGCATGGCGCTCAAGGGCGCGTCGGAGGAGCTGCAGGAGAAGTTCCTGCGCAATATGTCGGGGCGCGCGGCGGATATGATCAAGGAGGATATGCAGTTCATGGGGCCCATACGCCTCAAGGACGTGGAGGAGGTCCAGCAGAGGATCGTGGACGTCATACGCAGGCTGGAGGAGGACGGCGAGATCGTCATCAGCGGCCGCGGCGGCGACGACAACGTCGTTGTGTAATTGCGGTATTGCGGGGTTCATCATACAGGATAATTGGGTACTATGGGCGAAGAAATGGTCAACGAAAACGTCTCCGTGCTCCTCGATCAGCTGCTTAAGACCGAGGACCCGGCGACTATTGGCATCCGCCGCATCATCAAGAACAAGATCGACGACAGCAACAGCTTCAACGTAAAGGCTCCGCACATGGAGTCGTTCGGCACAGACGGCAAGCCTGCCAAGAAGTCGGCGGTCTTCTCCGAACAGGAACGCTCATACCTTGAGCTTGAGAAGAAGGTCCGCGAGCTGGAGCGGTCATTGACTCAGGAAAAAGTAGCCGGCAAGCGGGCGGCGAACGACAGCCTCGAAAAGGGCAGGCAGGAGGGCATAGCCGAGGGCGAAAAGAGGGGGTTCGACGCCGCCGAAAAGAATTTCAAAGCCGAGATCGCTAAGCTGAAAGATCAGGCCGCCAGCTACTTCAAGCAGGTGGAAGACTCAAAAAAACAGATGACGCTCAACCTCGACCACATACTGCTGAAGTTCTGCATGGAGCTGACTAAGAAAATAGTGGGATGCGAGGTTACCACGAATCCCGAAATTGTCCTTGCGTCAATCAAGAAAGCGCTGACGATGATAGCCGACCGGGAGAAGATACTTATCCGCGTAGCTCCGGGGGATATGGTCACGGCCAGCAGCGGCAAAGACTTTTTCAGCTCGGTAACGGAGCGTTTGGAGAATGTGGAGATAGAAGAGGACAAGCGCATAACTAAGGGCGGGTGCATAATAGAGTCCAATTCGGGAATGGTCGACGCGCGCCTTGGGGTGCAGTTAGATGAGGTTGAACTGCTGATCGAAAAGGCGTGGGAATCGTCGGATATGCCAATGGATGCGTGAGTTAAACGGGAATTTGTCGTTAACAAAAATTTTACGGATAAATAACATGGTTTTTGAGACAGACACGATCGCCCGCCATTTTGACTCCTACCTTGACTTCGTCAAGTCGTTTGAGGCCGCGCGCGTGTACGGCAAGGTTACGGAGGTTATCGGCATATTGATTGAGAGCACCGGGCCGTCGGCGTCTGTGGGCGATGTTTGCCATATAGAGAAGGCGGGGCGGGTGGTTTGCCGCGCGGAGGTTGTGGGGTTCCGCAAAGACCGCACACTTCTCATGCCGCTTGGGCCGATTGAGGGGATACATCCTGGCATGGCGGTATCGGCGACGGGGCGGCCGTTATCCGTACAGGTCGGCGACGGGCTTCTGGGCCGTGTGCTTGACGGCCTGGGGGATCCGATTGACGGCAAGGGTCCGATAAGGGCGTCCGCCAAGCGCTCGGTATTTTCATCCATCCCCAACCCGCTTACGCGCAAGCGCATCCACGAACCGTTTGAAACGGGCGTGCGGGCGATTGACGGGTTGGTGGCGGTCGGCAAAGGGCAGCGTTTGGGAATCTTCGCGGGCAGCGGCGTGGGCAAGAGCGTACTTATGGGAATGCTTGCGCGCAACTGCCGCTCCGACATCAACGTCATCGCGCTTATAGGCGAGCGCGGGCGCGAGGTGCGGGAGTTTATTGAAAGGGATCTCGGCGAAGAGGGCCTGCGCCGTTCCGTCCTCGTAATAGCAACGAGCGATCAGCCGGCGCTTATCCGCATAAAGGGCGCGCTTGTAGCCGCGGCAATCGCCGAGCACTTCAGGGACCAGGGCAAGGACGTTTTATTTCTGGCGGACTCGATAACGCGCCTCGCCATGGCCCAGCGCGAGGTCGGCCTCGCTATCGGCGAGCCGCCGGCGTCTAAGGGGTACACGCCCTCAGTATTCGCGCTGCTGCCGCAGTTCCTCGAAAGGGCTGGCACGTCCGACAAGGGGACCATCACCGGGCTGTTCACCGTGCTGGTTGACGGCGACGACATGGAGGAGCCGATAGCAGATGCCGTAAGGTCTATCCTCGACGGGCACCTCGTGCTCTCCCGCAAGCTCGCGCACCGCAACCACTTCCCCGCTATCGACATTTTGCAGAGCATTTCGCGCTGCATGTCGGACATTGCCACAAAAGAGCACCTGACCATAGCCGGCAAGATAAAGGACGCGATGGCGGCGTACAAAGAGAGCGAGGATTTGATACAGATAGGCGCGTACGCCATGGGGTCGAATGAGCGCATAGACAAGGCGATTAAGGTCAACGAGCCGATAAACGAGTTTTTGCGCCAGACCCGCGATTCGTCGGCGACGGCGGCGGACACGTTAAGGAAGCTTGAGGGGATAGCGCAGAACGGCGGACTGATCCCTCTGCCGGGCGCGAAAAAGTAATTGAATATTAATACGGTATTGATGTTCGGGCGTTACAGGCGGATGACTTGTCCCCCGGAAAAATTCTTTAATGACGGAAAAGGGGGTAAGCTGTGAAAAAATTTGTGTTTCGGCTTGAGGCCCTCCTTACCGTCAAGAGGAACGCGGAGGAGGAGATAAAGCAGCGCCTGGCCGAGAAGAACCACGAGGCCGAGCTTGTGCGTCAGGACATTGCGGCGGCGCACGACAGGCTGAAGGAGTTTATGGCGAGCGTGAAGAGCGACCGGCGCGGCGGCGGCGAGAACGTTATGGCAATGCGCAGCTCGGTGGCCCACAGGAATCATCTCAAATTAGAACTGCTCAGGGCCGGGCAGAGGCTTGACGAGGTGATGGTATGCATCTACGGCATCAATCAGGAGTTGATTAAGGCCGCGCAGGAGCGGCGCGCCGTAGAAATCATAAAAGAGAAGCGCTTTGAGGAGTGGAAGCGGGGGAACGCGGCGGCGGAGCAGAAGTTTATTGACGACCTGTCGCAGCAGCGGTTCATAAGGAATCAAAACAGTAAGGCGCAGGTATAATATTTAATCGTATAATCTATAATTAAGAATACGGGGATTGATCGCGGGATAATATTAATGTCTACAAATAATCCGATACCGGAAGTCATTGCCGCGCTGGCGCTGCTTGTGTTTTTTGCTGCGCCCTCTGCCGCTGCGCCCGTTATTATTACCGGAAAGGATCTCCCCCACCTTCTGGGCCAGCCCATCGCCTCGCTCCGTGTACTCGATATGGCCGGCAACGTGATCCCGTTTCAGATAGACGAGGTTACCGACGACGGCGAGTACATACTTGACATGGGAGAAGCGCCCAACACCGGCGCGGGCACTGGGCTGCTTGATATGCGGGACGAGATCGTCTTTTTATGGGAGGACGCCGACAGGGTTCCGCCGCCGGAATTTATCCCCAACAACCTTGTAACGCTGACCCGCGGCGGCAGTTCGCGGTCGGTGCTTATCCGCCCCGACCCGTCGCTGCCACTGTCTCCAAAAAGATACGTCGAATACGACCACGCAGCGCAGCGTGTCGTCACTCCGTACTACTACGCGGATTTCGCCAAAGACCGCTTTCATTTCGTAAGGGCCGGGGTAATGGACTTCGGGCGCGGCGGCTACAGGGACCTGACAAACGAGCTGCGCGTCGAGATCCACCTGCGCACGCTCTTTGGCCTCATCCCCATACGCTACACGGAGGAGAGCATCGTCTGCCTCGTACGCCGGTACAAGGCCGGCCCCATACGCCTTATACGTCGCGGCGATTTCCATCTGAATCTCGGCCTTGGCGTTAAGGGGAGCAAGGCGGCGGTGAACCAGATCTGCTACTCGCAGGCCGTAAAGGTCCCGGTGTTCGTAAACCTGCCCATCCGCTTCCGTACGCTTTTCGGGCAGGCGTATATTGAGATGACGCCGGTGATAAGGGAGGCGGGGCGTCCGTTTACGTTCTCGGTGCCATCCCATAACCTGAGTTATCCGATTAACGGCCCGGCGATTGACACGCTGCACGCCGTGATGCCGATGGGGCGGATTTTTACGGTGCGGGACGGGGCTGCGGGGTACGGCTGGCTGTTCAACACCACCATGGCGCAGGAGCATCTTGGGGGCAGCGGCTTCCTCATGCGGCGGCCGCCGTCGGGGCGGGCCGGAATAGCCGAATGCGGATTTCGATTAACAGTTCGGGATGTACCCAAGGGAAGTTATTATATTACTAATTGGGTCCTCTTCTCCGGCGGTAAGGAGGGGGACATAAGCGCTCTCGGGCGCGCGGTTAATCAGCCTGTTAAGGTTGAGCTGTAGCCGGAAACGATAACAGCGGGCATGATCAAAGGAGAGCGGGCGGTGGATATTATTGAATTGGAGAATAGCGGCGCCGGTGATACGCTCAGGGAGCTTTGCGGCAAGGTTCTGTCGTTAAGCGTACCCTACGACGATGTTGCCGAACAGATCGAGGACCTCGCCTACCTGGAGTACGGTCAGGGCGGACTCGAGAACGCCGTGGGCCAGCTTGAGGGTTTGACGCATTTCTTTGAGGGATTGCGCAACAAGAACGAGGAGGTAAGCCGCGATCTTGCGCAGGTGTACCTGCTTATAGGTCAGATATACCAGTATGCGGGGATGTTCGAAGAGAGCATCGACTGGATCAAAAAGTCTATAGTGGTCGACGATATGGACCCGGTCGCGTACCACTGTCTCGCGCACTCGTTCAGCAGCATCGGCGATGAGTCTATGGCGGTAAAGAGCCTTGAGCAGGAGATTACGGTGGCGCCGGGCAATTACTATACGTATCTGCTGCTCGCCGATATGCACGAGAAGAGCGGCAGCCAGGAGAAGTTTGAGGCGGTGCTGCGGCGGCTTTTGGAGCGCAACCCCGACAACATTCAGGGCCTGCACAAGCTGATACGCCATTGCGAGCGCGACCCTGAGCATACGGACGTGGAGCTCCTTCGCCACAGGCTTTTGGAGCGCTCCGAGGGTTTGAGCCGCATAGAAGCGGTGATACGCGCGTACCATCTGATGCAGTCGGAACGGACTGAAGAGGCCGCCGGGTTTCTGGCCGAATGGAGCCTGCGTTCACCCGATGTCTCCATAATCCATCTGGCCAACGCGCACATATATGGGCATACGCACCAATATTACAGGAAGCGCGACGAGCTATCGATATTTAAGAGAAAAAATCACGGGCGCGAGGATGTGATGGAAATAAAGCTCGCCGAGTTTGCCACGGTGTTTGGAGATGATGCGGCGGACAGGCTACGGCAGAGGCTTAAGGTGGTTTATCCGGCATCGATGTGATGTATATCAGACAGTATCATCCTCTGAACCGGAAGCCGGTTCCGGGGTGGCATTATAAAAAGCCGCAATAGGTATTAACAGCATTTGTTGGCTGACAAGGGAGAATAGATATGAAGAAGGTTGTTGCAGTATTTTTGTCGATTTTGTTTATGGCGGGCTACGCATTTTCGGTCGGGCCGGACAACTACGCTGCCGGCGCGGCGTCAACGCAGCCGCGCACTTTTGGCGCCATCCCTTTTGACGGTGCCTTCGGCAACCCCGCGCTTGTGGGTCTGGGCACGCTTCCGCGCAGCGGGCTGTCGTTTTTTCCCACGTCCATCGGTCTGTGGAGCAACAGGGATGTGCCGCCAACAGACAGTATCTTTCCGATAAACTTCTTTGACCTTCGCGGCGCGACCGACCGTTATATGGACGCTTTCTACAGAAACAGTTTCGGGATAAACGAGCGACTCGAACCGCGCGATGTTTACGAGGCATTGACGGGCGACAAGAACGGCGTGATATCCGTTTACGCCGGGCTGCGCTCCTCGCCTTTGGCCGTGGCGACCCGAGGGTTCGCGCTCAACATAAACACTTCCGCCGATATCGACATTAATGTTCCGGGAGCGTTTTTGCTCCCCAGATTTTCGGCTGCGGGCGGATTCCCCGATGGTGCGGTTTTTGATATCTCCGGCTTGAGAGCCGAGGCTATATGGGCGACCGAGGCAGCGGTTAAACTTGGATTTTCGACAGTCGTTCCGGCGTTTCGCGACCACTTGAAGCTTGACAGGGGCGCTGCGGGACTCGGACTTAAACTTATATTGGGGCACAGCTACTTCAAGGCCGAGGCGGCGGCGGGCAGCGAACTCACTTACGACTCCGCCTCATACAAGTTCATTCCCAGAGCCTCGGCCGACGTTATAAGCGTGGGCACCGGGTACAACGGCGACTTCAACGATTTCGGCGCGTTCATCAGCGAAACGCCCATAAACGGTCAGGGCTGGGGGGTAGACCTCGGCTCCATATTCCACAACGACAGGCACTTCATCTCGCTTGACGTGCAGGATTTGGGCATGATATTCTGGAACGGAAAACAGACGCACAAACGGACCGTCGTCTGGGATACCGAGTTCCCCGTGACCGAGCTGCAACAGCGTATAGACGAGGTTCTTGAGCTGGACTCCATGACGCTGGAGAACCAGTCGTTTTTGACGTGGCTGCCGGCGGCGCTTAACATCGGTTATAATTATCACTACGCAATCCCCGAAGAGAGCGATATCGCGTTTTTGATACGCTACTTTACGTGGAGCCTTGGCTACAGGCAGCAGCTCGCGCTCGGCCCCGGCAGGAACACGTATATGCCGAGAGGCAGCGCGAGCGTTACGCTTGGACTTTTGGACGGCGCCCTGCCGCTGCGCTACGGCGTGATAGCGGGCGGGCCCGAAGAACTGGCATCCGTAGCGGGCGTCAGCTTTGATTTGATGCACACCTCTCTTGACTTTTACTACAAGGTGATCGGGAGCCCGGTCTTTACAGGTAAGAAGGGGTTTGAAATGGCGGGCGCCATGACGTTCAGGTGGGGATGGACAGATCACAAGCCCAAACGTGGCAAGGCGATAGCCGTTATGGAAGACCCCGAAGAGGAGCCGGTTGAGGAAGATGTGCCGCTTGAGGAAGAAGAGCCACTTGAGACGATTGAGGCGGTTGAAGATATCCCCGTGGAGGAAGAGAGAGTTGAGGAGATTGAAAAGGTCATCATCGCGGAGGATAAGCCTTACGTACCGACGGTGATACACATGACCATGCTTCCTCCCCCGCCGGCGCTGACGGTTGTGGAGAGACGCCAGATAAGCACGGCGCAGCGCGCAATAAACTTCAGGTCTGGCGGCGCAGAGCTTACACCCGAATCGTATGAGGCGCTTGACGCTATAGTACAAGTGATTAAGCACTACCCGCAGGTGCGCTACGAGATACAGGGCCATACCGACGCGCAGGGCGGGCACCTGCCGAACCTGCATCTTTCGGCGAGGCGTGCGAATGCGGTGAAGCAATACCTTATATCGAAGGGGGCGCCGCCGGTGAGCCTTATTGCCATAGGCTACGGCAAGAATATGCCTGTAGCGAGCAACATCACCGACGAGGGGCGCGCGCAAAACAGGCGCGTGGAGTTTATGCAGATACTGTCTCAGGAGCAGTACGATACGCTGCGCAAGCTTGAGGCGGAAATACAACGTTATTTGGGGAGAGAGTAATGAGTAATATTGATACAGACAGGCTGATAGGCGCACAGATCGCCGGAGTGACCCTTTTGGCGCTGCACGGGCGCGGGCACACCGGGATGGTCTTTGTCGGTTTTCAGAAATCGCTCAAGCGCAAGATCGCCGTAAAGCTTGTACCCAAGGAGAAAGCGACGGCGCAAAGCTTTATGGACGAGGCGGAGGTTATAGCGGCGCTTAACCACCCGAACATCGTAACGGTACTTGATGTGGGCGAGTATGAGGAGTTTCTCTACATCACCATGCAGCTTATAGAGGGCGACAGTTTGCAGGCCACGCTCAAGCGCAAGCTCCTGCACCCCATTCCGTCGCAGCGCTGTTTAGACGCGGCGTTTACGCTACCGGTTATGGCCGCTACGCTTGATGCGCTTGAATACGGGCATACGCAGAGCGTCATCCATCAGGATGTCAAGCCGGGCAACATACTTATAGAGAAGCAGAGCGGCAGGGCGTATCTGGTTGACTTTGGGATAGCGCGTACGGAGCTTACGGAGGATGAATCTAAATACGTCCACGGCACACCGCTGTATATGCCCCCGGAGCAGGCGCGCGGCCACGTTACGGACGCCCGCGCCGACATATTCGCAGTGGGCGTTACCATATGGGAATGCCTGGCGGGAACGCTGCCGGCGCCGCAGCTGCCGGCCATAAAGCTCGTGGGGATGAAGGCGCGCGCGCCCGAAACGTTCTTCACAAAAAGCCCGTCTCAGAGCAGCCCGCGCATAGACCAGCGGCTCGAACAGATCATCCTTAAGGCAACGGCGTGCGACCGGGAACAGCGTTATGCCGGATGCGCGCAGTTCAAAAATGAGCTGAGCGCGTATGCCGACGAGAAACTCGGGATACGAATTTAAATAATATTTATACATTTTTTCCCGTAAATATGATATAATTATATTATGGCTACCATGAAAAAACTCAACCTGCATATCGCCTCCGTCCCCAACATCGTGGCTCAGACGGAGATAGTAAAGATGATTACCGCTTCCAACCGTAAGATCTCCAGGCAGACCGCGCTTGATATGGTGAAGAATCCGCCGTTGCTGCTCCTGCGCGACTTGACACCCGAGGCGGCGGATGAGTGCAAAGACAAAATGGAGAAGCTTGGCGTAGGATTCTGGTTCTCCGATTCGGAATCTGCGGACCAAAGCCCCCCGCCGGACGACGGCCTTAAAGAGTTCGCCGACATCAAGGCGCACAACAGGGATGCAGACAGGGACGCTAAGGTAAAGCCCGCGTCCGTACAGGCAGTTGGCGCGCGCAATACCGCCGGCGCCGTCAGTTCCGCCGACGCGGAAGACCTCGCCGGCGCCGTCAATGAGACTCTCAAGCCGGCAACGCCTAAACAGAATATTACCCCCAAGCCGGCGCAGGCAGCGTTTTCGGCGTCGTCAGCGCCAAAACCGAAATCGACACATACGGCGAACCTGTTCCAGAACACCGGTTTAGGCTCAAGCCCGGGTTCCGGCGGCGGCTACCAACAATTACGCGGCGTACGCATCGAAGGTCTCGACAGGTTTGAGGCCATGAGGCTGCAGGAGCTGAAGGCGAAGCGGACCTCCACGGTTTTCTCAATAGTGTCGGCATTAGTAGTAACCGCCGTAGCGCTGGTACTGGTCGTTATACCCAAAGATTGCGGTACGAAGCCCGCTGCAGCAAGCAATTCGCCGTCAAAAAAAGCGGCCCCGGCGGCGCAAGCGGCGGAACAGGCATCATCGAAGCAGGCAAACCAGCCGGCAACATCCACCGCAGAGCCTAATCAGCAGGCTGCCGTACCAGATCAACAGACTGCCACGGCGCAAACGGGTAACGAGACTAAGGAGGAACAGCGCGGCAGTGTCAGCAGCCTGGACAAGCAGCAGGCTAACGACTACATAGACTCGGCACGCGCGACCGGCGCCAACCGCGACCGCAGTATCAAGTTCTACCGCATAGCCATATCCTTAAACCGCTACAACCTCTCCGCGTGGCAGGGATTGCTGCAGGCCTACCGCGACCAGAACATGACAAAAGAGGCGCAGGAAACCAATGCGCAAATGCAAGAAATCTTCGGCGACAGGGTGGCCTCCGTCAGCAACCTCGTGCGGGCGTTCGGAGACATCTCGGATACCTATACCAACGAAAAAGGGACCTACCGCGTAGAGTACCGAACAAACAAACGCAAACGCAACGAAATATTAAATGAGGTATTCACCATGACGCGCTCGGTGCGCACCGCCTGCGCGTGCCAGGACATATCCATATTCGCGTCAACCGCGCCGGGAAAGGGGATGCTGGTACACAGCACGCCGGAAACATCGGTGCACTCACTGACGGCGTTCAGGCACCATGCGCAAATTGTATGGACGGAGTGATTATCCCATCAAAAAGTCCAATATCGACGACGCGATATTGTTGAGCGCCGGATTGTACCGCTCGTCTTCGCAGTATATCTGGCACATCTCGATAATCGCCAGAAACTCGGTACGCGTGAGCGACGGCGCGCCGCTTTTCATTTTATCGATTATACCCTCCAGGCTGTCGTAGAAGAACACGATCCTGCACTGTTCATCCTCAATAGCGTCCGCCTCGTCCATAAGCATACAGGCTAATACGGCAATGGCGGCCCTCTCCTCTTTTGACAGATCGACATCAATATGCTCGTGCGCCGCGTTGTCCGACATTGTAATGTCGTTGAAGTTGAAGCGCTTCAGGCGCTCGATAAAATCTGTTTGCCGCAGCGTGTAGAACCCGCCGTAATACTTTTTGTCTACCTCGAAGTGCTCCTCTATCAACTCCTTCGCGGCGGGGAGCGCATCTTTGTAGACCATTACGTTGAACGCCTCTATCTCGGTGGGAACGGGGACTATGCCGAATACGGAGGTATCCACTACGCTGTCGGACTGCTCAATATGGGTGAGGTCGTGCTTCACCATGACGTACGGTATCTTGCTGTCGTGCAGAATAGTGTTGGCTATGACCGCGTCGGCCTTAGCGAACGGGTGGTCGAGCGGCACAAAGTCGTCGCGGTTGAGGTTGCGCGCGGCGGCATCGGCGCAGGCGGCGGCAAACTCGGTACGCTCTGCGGCCGCAACCTTAGCGTTGGGGTCTATACCGCGGCGGGCCATCTCATCCCCAAATATCACAAACGCGTCGGGATGGTAATCCTCGCGCTGGTTGCGGTATATGTCAAGAAGCCTCTCGTCGGTAAAATCCAAAACGGATTCGCGCAGCAATTCCATGTCCATAATAATATCCCCTTTTTGCCTGAACCCGGATTCGCCTTCAACCCCGCCCAGACCCCTTAAAAAATTTTATCGCCTTATCGACATTATCCATATCAACACAGGTATTAACGCAAGGGCCATGAGGCCGGTCGTTAATCACCCCGTAAACCGGCACCGGGTGCACATCCTGTATCCCCAGCGTCAGGTCGCGCTCGCAGGCTACGGCTATAATGCCCTGGGGCCGCCACGACGCCACGCGCTTGCGCGCAAGCGTCCCCCCGTTTACCACCTCTATCTTCAAATCGTACCTCTCCCCCGCCTCAATAAATTCGCCCACGGGGCACTTGCCGCAGCGTATGCAGTTGGATAAATCAGTGGTGATCTTCCTGTTGCACACGTCAATCTGCAGGCAGTGCGGGAGCAGCACGAGTATCCTGTTGCCCCTGATCCGTTTGGCCTGAGCGATCGTCAGCGAATTATTGACCCTGACAAACGACGCCATCAATCTGGCCCGGTCAAACCGTATCAGTTTAGCCAGCATCACCGCTATCGGGAACAGATATTTTACGGTTATGGAGCGCTTGCCGTGCGGGTAAAGGAGGTCTATGCCGGTAAGCGATGTAACGGTGATGAGCGTCAGCCCGCCTATGAGGATAAACAGGACTCCCCCCGCCGCGGCCAGAAAAGCGTACAGGGGTATATCACCCAGGGCCACAAGCCGCGGGTATACGAGGTACGTGAGCAGCAGCCCGGCAAGCGCGACCAACGCCACGCTTATCCAGCAGAACGCGAGGAACGGGAACCTGCTCCACGCCGCCGGCTTCACGGCTTTATTGGCGGATGCGCCAGCCGCGCCCCTGTCAACAGCGGATGATGCCGCGCCGGTATCCGACGACATCGTTACCGTATGTTCTCAATGCTTTTGATTTCGGGTACGCGCTCTTTGATGATGCGCTCGACGAGCATTTTAAGCGTCATGGCCGCGCCGGGGCAGCCCGCGCAGGCGCCCTGCAGCTTCACCTGGACCACGTTGTCTTCGGTGATGCCCAAAAACTCAATATCCCCGCCGTCCGCCTGCAAGCGCGGGCGGATCTCGTCGATTGCTTCCATTACCTTGTCCTGCATGGTGCTCTGACTCCTTTTAAGTTTACTGTTGATTATATTAATATACTACAAACCCCCGCAAAAAATCAATCCCCCCGCAAAAATCTTCCCCAATCCCCCATTCGGCATATTATATTATGGATATGACCAGAACCGCCGCCATAATAGTAACCATAATCGCAGCTCTGGCCGCTGGCGCTATTTACGCTCAGGACGGCCTGTCCCGCGTCCCAGCCGGCACATTTTCCCGTGGGTCCAACGACGGCAAGGAGGACGAGCGCCCCGTCCGCTCCGTGCAGATGTCATCTTTCGCGATGATGGCGCGGGAGGTTACGGAGGGGCAGTACAGGCGCTGCGTTGATGCCGGGAAGTGCACGCCCGCCCGCTACGACGACGGCGGCTGTATGGCGTGGACGGGGCGCGGCTTTCAGCGCGTGACGGTTCCGGCGCATCTGCGCGGCGACGGGCTGCCGGTGGTCTGCGTGACGTGGCAGCAGGCGCGGGCCTACTGCGCAAGCCAGGGGATGCGCCTGCCCACCGAGGCGCAGTGGGAGTACGCGGCCCTGGGAGGAAAAGCGGTAAGATACTCGTGGGGAGACGCCCGCCCCGACGCCTCGCGCTGCGCGATGGGCACAATAAAACAGGCCGGCAGCTTCGCGCCGAACGGCTACGGGCTGTACGACATGACCGGGAACGTGTGGGAGTGGACGGCGGACTTCTACGTCGCGGACTTCTACGAGACGTCGGAGCAGGCCGACCCCAAAGGGCCGGGGGCGGGGTACTACCGGGTGATACGCGGGGGCGGGTGGTACAGCGGGCCGTCGGAGATGCGCATACAGAACAGGCACTGGTTCGCGCCGGCGTTCGCCGAGGTAAGCGTGGGGTTCCGATGCGTAAAATAATCATCTTTATAATGATATTGACGATAGCCGCCGTCGGCCACAGCCTGCCGGCCGGCAGGGGCGATAACACCATACACCGTACCGGGCGCAACATACAGGTCGACGGGTTCCTGTTAGAGTGGAAGCGCGCCGACGCGAGGCCGTGGATGGAGACGGGGTGGGAGTGGGACGCCATAATCACCGCAAACGGGATATCGGGGTACATAAGGGCGGGGGCAGCGCCGGCGTGCAGCGCGTGGACGTTCGACATAATCCCCAAAGAGGACATTCTGGCCGCCGACTATGCAAATCAAACAACGGAATGGCTGATATACGATACTGGTATAAATAAAATAACGATTAACGCATACAGCGCCTGCGGGGATACCCTGCCGGCGTTGACGCTGCCGGTCAGCCACACGCCGCCGGCAGCATCGCCAATACTTCTTTACGCGGTGATAATAATGGCATTCGCGGCAGTATTGACGGTGGTGATTGTTATTAAGAGGCGGCGCCGGAAAACAGCCTGAACTACCGTTTAAAATCAAATACCGCGCCACGGTTGGCGCCGGCTACGCCGTAGTATTGGTTCGTGACTTTCTTGCCCGACTGCAGCTCTTTGATCTTGCGGCGCGCTTCAAACACCTTCTCCTGACACGCGTTCATCATCTTCCTGAACCCCAGGGTGTTCTCCTCATCCATCGCCGCGATCTCGCGGGCGATCTTCATGCACTCCCCGGTCATGGGGCCGAAGTTGCCCCTTATGTAAGACGCGATGAGCTCTTCGCGCTCGTCGATAGCGTTTATAACGATCTCGGCATCCTGCGTGGCTATGCCGCCGCGGATGTGGGAGGTCTTGTCGAGGATTGCTTCCAACAACTGCTTTTGCTGAATCATGCTCATACCGTCAAATATAAATCAGTGTGCGTACAAAAGTCAATATCAACCGCCGCCCATAAGCTGCGCGAGGCTGCTCTGCTGCGACTGCATCTTCGCCATAGCCGTCTCCATCCGCGCAAACATCGCGTAGTAGGAGTCCTCCTGCCTGTACCAGCGCTCAAGGAGGGCCTGTATCCGATCGTCGTACTTGCCGATCTGCTTGGATATGACATTCTCGTTCACCGACCCGTCGTTCTGCATACCGGCGCGCTCAATCAGGTAGCCCTTGCTGCCGTAACCGGCGGCGGTTGTCCTGACGGCGTCGTTGAGTATGTCGTTCAGGCGGTTCGCTATGCCGCTCTCCGATATGCGCTTGTTGCGGTTGGGCATATCGGTGTCGGAGATGGACGAGTTCTTCGTGAACAGCGCGACCACCTCGTCGAACTTGTTCTCGAGCGCGCTGTTGAGCTTGGTCTCTTCGATCACAAGGCGGCCCTTGTCCTGCCAGCTGCCGGTCGTGATGCCGATGTCGGCCATAGAGATGCCCACGCCCTCAACCTTGGTATATATCGCCTGGCGCATATTGTCGAGCAGTTTGCGCAGGTCGGAGTCGTTGCCGAGTATGCCGAGCTTGGCCTTATCCTCGTACAGCTTGATCTCCTCCTCGCTCATGGCCTTCCGCTCGTCGTCGGAGAGCGGCTGGTAGTCGCGGTTTTTCTTTGAGCTGATGAGATCGTTTAACTGGTCGACGATGCTGTTGTACTCGTCAACGAACGCCTTGATGCTGCTGATCATCTCGGAGGTGTTCTTGCCGACCTCTATCTTGATCGCGTCAGACGGGTTCGCGAGAACGATCTTGCCGTTCGCGTCACGGTCAGCGCTGCCGTCACTGTCTTCGTCCTTAGTGTTGAACGTGTCGTGGAACGTGTAGGTCATGCCCTCGTACGTAAACGTGTTGCCGGGGCGGGTGAACTCCACGCCGTTTATCACCGCTATAAGGTTCTGGCCTTCCTTGCGCTGGCTTGCGTCAAGGGTACCGGAAGAGGCATCACCGAGGCCCATCGCCGAGAAGAGCTTCGCCGCGTTGCCGCCGATAGGCTGGATGTTGCCCGCCGAGCCGTCCTCCTTGCTCGTGAGCGAGAACGAGCTGTTCGCGCTGTTGTAGGAGAGCGTTACGCCGGCTTTGGAGCCGTTGACCTTGGAGAGCATTGTGCTTATGGTATCGGTCTTGTTCAGCGTTATGAGCTCGCCGTTTATGGCGATCTCGGCCTTGTCGCCGCCGGAGAAAATACCGCTGCCGGCAAACAGCTCGCCTATCGTCTTGTTGTTGACGGATGCGCTGCTCGCGCCGCCGCCGGGGAAGCCGAGAGCTTCAAGGACCGGCTCCATGCTCACCGCCGCGCTTGAAATGGAGATGTTCGAGGCGGTCTTGTTGAACATGAGCTTGCCGTCGGTAAGGGACGCTATGTTCTGATAGTCCTTGCCGTAAAGTTCCGTAATCTTTGTATTAAGAGCGTTGACGAACGCTTCCGCCTGGCCGGCCTTTGCCGCCTCCGGGGTAGTGTTGGGATCAAGCTCAAACCTGTTGTATCCGCCGCTACCGTTTAGAAGGTTGAGGTGGTCGCTGAATTTCTGTAACTGTTCATCGGTCGGATTCGCAATGGCAGCCATATGTTCGTCACCGCCCAATTCTAAAATCTCATTAGCAACGGCAAAGATGGTTCTGCCTGGAATAGTCTGGAGATAATCGCCAATGGTCATGTATTGGTTGCTTTGGAAAATATACGTATTGTCCAAATCATCCCGCGTAAGCGTAGCGTACTTGGCAGGATCAGCCGCTTTCATCGATTCATTGTTCTTCAGGATATCATTAATCTCGGCGCTTGTAAACCGGACCGTCCTGCTGACGCCGTCGATAGACATATTAAACGTGGCGGACATGCCAAGGTTGGCAAGCTTGTCGATATCGAACTCAGAGCCTGTAATCCCCTGCATCCCCTTGATAGACTCACCGCTGTACGTGTCGCGGGTGGCTAACTGGGCGACAGCCTGTACCGACTGGTTGAAGTTCTTGAGGTCGCCGTTTGCGGTAACGCTCAGTTTGGACGCGGCGGAGTTTCTGGCGTCGTCGGTTTTGAGGCCGTTCATCGCGAGGTTGAACGTGAACTTCGCGAAGGCGTTCGGCGAGCGGAAGTTGCTTGCCGGGTTGGCCGTGTTGAGGTTGCTCTTCTGAAAGTTCTGGACGGTGCTGATCATGCTGCGCAGCGTCTCCTGCCTCCAGACGGCGGTCTGCCTGTCGCGCTTGACGGCGTCTACGCGTATGGTGTTGACGCGGCCCAGATTCTTGATGATCGCGTCTGTGTCAAGGCCTGTGGCCATGCCGGTAAGTCTCAACTGGGTATTCATATCCATCATAACAGGCCGTCCTTTCCCCTGAATTAGCGGGCGGCTTTCATGTGTCCGCCCCAAAATAATTGTTAAACGCGTAAACAGGCTAAAAATGCGGTATCCCCAAAAAATACGCCGCCATATTACTGTTATCGGCACAAAAGGCCGGGGACTGTAGCCCCCGGCGCACTATTTACGCTTTCTGGTCTATGAACAAGCCCGCCAGTTCCCACATTTTGGCGATCATGTCCTGAATCTTTCTGGGCGGATACTCCGCGATAACCTCTTTGGTCTCCGTATCCCTGATGGTGTACATCAGAGCCTTGGTGACGTTGTGGATTTCGCGTTCGATCTGGCGGTGGAAAGGCTCTAAGGCCTTATTCGCCTGCTTGATCGGCTCCTCCATGATCTTTTCGAGCTCGGCGTCTTCCATGGCGGCCTTGCTGCCGGCACCGGGCAGCACGATCGCGTTCTGCAGCTCGGGAGAGGCCGACGCATGAATCGAAACCGGGGCCGGAGCCGGTGCCGGGGCCGCCTGAGCCGGGGCATTATTAACCGGGGCCGCCGTCGTTACTGTCTCTCCGCCGGTATATACCGGGGCCATCGTTGCGACTGATCCTACGTTTGTGACTGTCATGGTACGCCTCCTTCCCGGGGTTGCCGAGATTTCCTCTTATCTTTAATTATCGGCATAATATATAATATAGTTTAGCGGAAAATAAAAAATATTAAAAAAAATTATAATATATATTCAGGCAATTTCAGGCCCTTAAACGCTGCCGCATGCACTCGTACATCAGCACGCCGGCGGCTACGGAGGCGTTCAGGGATTGGCCCAAAGGTGCCATGGGGATGGATATGCAGGTCCCGCATAGCTTTTGGAGGTACGGGGGTATGCCCCGGTGCTCGCCGCCCATTATCAATATGGTCGGCTTCCTGAAATCATACCCGGCGGGGGCGGTTTCGCCACCCATTGCCGCGCCTGCCACACTGAACCCGTTATTATTGACATAGTCCCCTATCAGCCCCTCAAGGTTCCTCGGTTTGACGATGCACAGGTGCTCGGCCATGCCTGCGGAAGCCCTTGCCACCGTTGCGTTTAGGGGTACTGTGTTCTTGCGTTCTAACAAGAGAGCGTCGGCGCCTAAGCAAACACATGACCTTATGATTGCCCCAAGGTTGCCGGGATCCTCTATTGAGGCGGCTACCACGAACAGCGGGGCGGGCTTTTTTTTGAGGATTTCGTTCAGGTCTTCTACGTCATTATACGGCCTCGCGCTGCAAAACGCCACCACGCCCTGATGCTTCATGGTACCGGCCAGAGCGTTCAGTTTGGCTTCGGGGACTAAGTTGTAAGACAGCCGCTCCCGCCTGCATATCCTGAGCAGGTTGAAGAGCGGCTGGTTCTTTTTGTCCTTGTCGAAGTATACGTGCTCAATGTCGCGCATGCGCGCCGCGAGCAGCTCTTCGACCGGGTGTATGCCGTATATCGGAGTGTCCTGCGTCATCGCTTTTTAAAGAACGCGTCGATTGCGTCGACGACGTCGTCCCCGTTTAACATGTCGTCTTCCTGCATTTCGGCCTGCGGCGGCGGCGTTTGGGCCGGCGGCGCAGGGGGGGGAGGCGGGAGCGTTTGAGGCGGTTTCGGCATCGGGGGCGGGGGCGCCGGTATATTTTTCGGCGCCGGGGGCTGGGGTGCCGATATATTTTGCGGCGCCGGCGCAGGAATCCTGAACGCCGGTGTTTCCGCCGGCTTGGGCGCCGGGGCTGGTTGCGGAACCGGCGCGGACGGTTGCGGCGGCACAAAAGGTTGCGCCGCGGCCTGGAACAGCGGCTCGTCGTCATCTTCAAGCTGCGGTTCGGGTACGGATATCTGCTGCGGCGGGGGCGGCGCCGAGAGCGGGATTTGCTTTACGGCCAGAGCGGCGGCTATCGCCGAGCGGTCTATGGAACTTGTCTCCGTCATGTGGGCCTCTTCCGCCGCAGGGCGGAGTATGGGCATGGGGATCTCCATAGTCGGCGTCTCTACGCTGTCTATCACCTCGGATATCTTGAAAATACCCGTCTCCGTGAGCGCAGGCGAGCTCTGCTGCAGAACGGGGAATCTGCCGGTCTCGGCGTGATCGTTCACGGGCGGCGGAGGCGCGGCAGGGGCAGCCGGAACGGGGGGAGGCGGCAATATAGCGGGTTCCTGCACCTCAAACTGCTCGAACGCGGCCTCGAACTCCTCCCATGTGTCGGCTTCGGGGGGCGTCTCATCATGTTTGGATGCATGATGCTGGGGTATGGGTATATCCCCTGCGCCGCCGAGAATAAGCTCCTCCTCCGGCTCAGGCCCGGGCGCCGGTACCTTCCCGGGTTCGGGAATTGATATCTTTTCCGGCGCGGGAGCGGAGAAATCCTCCGGTTCCGGCTCGAATTCGGGGGGCGCGACCGGGGGCGCCTCTTTCGGCAGTTCGAAACCGTCGTCTATCTCATCTGCCTTTATGGCGGACAGCTTTGTTTTGGAGTCGGGCACAAACAGAGGCGGCGGAGCGCCCGCATCTTTCAGGGACAATGCCTCGCTACCGATATCAAACGATTCGCCGGTGAGCGGCGCGGTGGGGTTTACCAGACCAGTCTTGCGCCGCTCCGGGTTTTCGAGCACACGCAGGTACTCGTGGGCCTGCTGCTCCACGAACTTTACGTAGAACACGTCGAGCAGGTGCATATTGGTGCGCAGCGCCCGCATAACCGCGTTGATCTTGTCGCCGAGCTGCCGCTTAAAATTCTCCGGCGAGAGCGCGCCGGCGCGGAAGCCGGACTCTAATGCGTCGGTGTCGGCCAGAAGGCCGTTTATGTACTGGAGAATCTCCTCACGCTGGGCCGCGTCGGCGGCAGCAGCCTTGCTCTTCTTCCCGCTGATAAGCGCCCAAACGCCGGCCATAACGCCGCAGCCGGCGACAAAGCCTGTTATCAACATCAAAATGCTATGACTCATGCCGACATTTCCCTTTCAATGCGTTGAAATCAAATAGACACCCCCACGTATATTATAAATGATGGGCAGGGGCGGTGTCAAATCTAAAATGGTTAATCGTCAAAAAAACCTCGCCGCGAGGCGATATCGTACACACGGCGGTACTTGGCAACGGCGGCGTCCCACGAAAAAGAGCCTAAGGAGTCTATGCCGTTTATGATCATCCTGCCGTAGGCGTCGCTGTCCCCAAAAATCTCAACTGCCGCCAGGAGGGCCTTTTGCGCCTCGTCGACCATTGATTTGTAAAGGGGGACCTTTATCCGGGCGACCACGGGGGATTCGAGTATCGTTTTCCAGTCGTCGTCGGAGTGTTCTTCGGCACTTTCGCGGTATAAAATCCCCGTCGCGTCAGACAGGGCGGGCGGCCCTGCAACAGCGCTCACGCCATTTTTATCGTTGATACCGTCAATACCGTGGGACCTGACCTGCACCAGAAGGCCGCCGGTAGCGCGGGCTATAACCGGGGCGCCGTGCATAAACCCCTCCGTCGCCGCGCCGAACGGCTCGTAAAACGACGGCATCAGCAAAAACGAGCTGCCGAGCAGCACCGAAACGTAATCCTCCGGCGATACCCTGAACGGCCACGCGACAATATCGCCGGGCATCTCGTCCGCAATCTCCTTAAAAAACGCCAGCTCCTTAGAGTGTTTGGCCTTATCCGCGCTGCTGGGGCAGAATATCAGCCCCGCCTTGCCGGGCGTTAATTTTCGTACTGCCTGAAAAATGACGTCGAAACCTTTCTGGGAGAGGTCCAACCGGCCCGACATAAAGAATATCGGCCGGCCAACATCCCCGCCCTTGCCGCAGGTCTCCTTCAATCCCCCTATAACATCCCCCCGGCTCTGCATGGCCCGCACCACGTCAAGCATACCCGCCCTAAAACGCGCCTTCTGTTTCAATAACTTGGAATAATTGCCCTGACGCGCCCATGAGAGTGACGCGTATGTGTATTTCAGGAAGGGCTTGCCGAACATCCCATTCTCTATCCCCGCCGGCTGGTTGACGTCAAACACATCCTGCAGGTGATTTGTAAACACGGTCCGCTGCAACGTATCATACCGCAATTCATTGGCAAACGGAGCGCTTACGGTTGTGAGCGGAGCGTTCAGCAGAGGAATCGACGCCTGCAAAATCGTATCGCCGTTGATGTTAATGCCGCCGGATTTCCTGCCGGAGGAGCCGCTGCCGCCCTCCTTGTCATCCCCCCCGTCATCTTTAGCCTTAGCCTTCTTAGCCCTGGATTTGTCCTTGCCCCCGGCCTCCGCAGCCGCATGGCTGTCTATACCAAAATACAACTTCTTCCGCGCCGCCCCAATCCCGCAGTCAAACGAATTATGCAGCGTAAGAACAGTCCGCGCGCTCTCAAGGACCCCGTCAAGTATCGCGATTTTCGATGTAAGCGCTATCGGCGCCGTCTCCCAGTCTTGCGCGTGGAACAGGATATCTTTCGTAAAACCGAGCTTATTGAGAACAACCGGCACCGCCGCGCAAAACGCCAGCGCGTCATCCAGCAGGTCGTCGGGGTCCGCATAAGAATATGGATTGGCCTCGGCGGTGAACCTGCCGCCTATGCCTATATAATACGCTTCCACCGGCGCGCCGGCATTGCTGTAGCAGCAAAACGTCCCCTTATACGCCGCCGACCGCAGCTCCTGATCGGGCAAAACCTGCACGAGCGCCCCCGATTCCATAGCCTCCTTCACCCGCGGGATGTTTACGTAAAGCGGCGTCATCAGCACGACATCTTCGCCGGCCTTTCTGAGGCAGGCCGGCAGCAGGCGCATAACGGCGGCAAGCCCTCCAAGCGGCGCAAAATGGTTCTCGAAGGTGAGCGCCACTATTTTGCGGTTCTCGGCGCAAAACAGGCGGTCGCGGTCGCTCAGGCGCTTGAAGCCGGCGGGCCCGAAAGTCTCCAAAAAGCCGCGCGGATACGGCTGCCAGGCGTCGATTCTGGCGGTAAAGGCGGCGTCGCTTGCGGTATAGGGTTTACGGTGCATCTCCGTAAAATAATATATGGAAAGGATGATTTACAACATATTCACCGGATCAACGTCAACTATGCACCGGTACGCCGACGGCAAATCGGCTGCGGCGAGCTTTCTTATAGACATAAGCGCCTCGCTCAAGGCTCTGGGGGACGGGGATTTGAGCAACATGGAGTAGCGGTTTACGTTGTCGATTTTGGCCAGTACCGCCGGGGCCGGGCCCAGTACCCTTACCTTTTTTTCGTCGGATGATATCAGCATCCTCGCGCACTTGTGCAAAAATCCGCTTATAACCGCCTCGTCAGCCCCCTCGGCGACAACCCTGGCCAGTTTTCCGAACGGCGGGTACGACAACTCCTGCCGGTTTTTTATCTCATAATTATAAAATGAAAGGTAGTCGTGCGTCATCGCGAAATGCACCGCCGGCTCGTTTGGGCAGTAGGTCTGTATGACCACCTCGCCGCGCAGTTCCGCCCGGCCCGCCCGGCCCGCGACCTGCGTAAGCAGCTGAAATGTACGCTCAGACGCCCGAAAATCAGGGAAATGCAGCCCCGTATCAGCCTGCAGGACCCCCACTAAGGTGACATTGGGGAAATTAAGCCCCTTGGCGACCATCTGCGTACCGAGAAGTATATCCGCCTCCCCCTTTTCAAACCCCTCCAATATTGACAGGTGCGCCCCCTTGCGCCGCGTGGTATCCTGATCCATCCTCAAAATCCGCGCCTCCGGGAATTTCTCCCTCAAAAGCTCCTCCGCTTTCTGTATCGCCGTCCCCTGGTACTTGATCTTTGCCCCGCCGCATTTAGGGCAGGTTGACGGCGCCGGCTCCTCGTGGCCGCACAGATGGCACTTCATAGCCGTATCTGCCTTATGAAACCTCAGGTTGACTGAACAGTTGGGGCAGGTATGCGAATATCCGCAGCTCTTGCACAACAATACCGTAGAGAATCCGCGCCTGTTTAACAGCAGGATAATTTGATGCCGGTCCCGCAGTTCCTCCCCCATCCTCGTCACCAAATATCTTGATATTGCCGTCCAGTTATTCTCCTTGTGCTCCGCAGTCATATCTACCACCCTTACATCCGGCAAACGGGCAGCCCCGAACCGTTCGTTCAGCGTCAGCAGGTGATATTTCCCCGTCTGCGCGTTATAGTAACTTTCCAAACTCGGCGTCGCGCTGCCGAGCACAACCGCCGCGCCCTGCATCACGGCGCGCACCACGGCGGCGTCACGCGCGTTGTACCGGGGGTCGGTGTCGCTCTGCTTGTAAGACCCGTCGTGCTCCTCGTCTACAACTATCAGCCCCACATCGTCCATCGGAACCAGAAGCGCGCTGCGTACGCCTATGACCGCCCGCCGCCGCCCGGTTACTATCTCCTGTAAACTGTCCCGCCGCTCGCCGTCCGACATCCTGCTGTGTATCACCGCGACCGTGTCCCCTATCGCGGCGCGGAAGCGCAGTATCGTCTGCGGGGTCAGCGAGATTTCGGGGACGAGTATGATTACCCCCCTGCCGGCGGAGAGGGCCTTTTTGGCCAGCTCGGTGTAAACGTGCGTCTTGCCGCTGCCGGTTATGCCGTAGAGCAAAAAAGGCTTGCCGGGGGCGGAAAAAGACGCCGCGACCCGCTCTACGCAGGCGAGCTGCTCCGCAGAGAGGGTCACGCAATCGATCCCGGCGACATCGACGCCGAACTCATCCATATCTCTGTGGACGGTTTTCTGTTCCCTTATAAGAACGCCCTTCCTGCACAACGTGCCGATTTTTGACGGCGTCAGGCCAAACCGGGATTTCAATTCGGCGGCGGTCGCCGGCGCGTTGATTTGCGCGAGGGAAAGCGGGTTATCGGGGACGGCCGCCCCGGCATTAGCGTTATCAACGCCGTCCGCGCCGGCGTCAACACAGTTATACCGGTAAACCGTAACCGTTTTTGCTTTTTTGTTGATGATTGACTTGCCGACAAGCGGCTTGAACAGCCTCCCCATCGGGCACTGGTAGTACTTTGCCATCCATTCATACAATTTTAACAGCGACCGATTGGAGTCGGTCCAGTGCCCCTCCTTTATTTCAAGTATCTCCTTAAGCTCCCCAAACGCCGACCCGCCTTTAACCTCCAAAACCACGCCCCATATTTTGCTCTTTCTGACCTCTACCCGCACGGGCAGCCCCACCGTCACCTTGCCCGCGAATACCGGCGGTATGGCGTAGTCGTACACCCCCGATATTGCTACCGGAAAAGCCACAGCAGCCACCGGCCCGGTGTACGGCGCGGAAGAAGCGTTATTTTTATATTGACTGTCGGCGTGTATCATAGTATATTATACAATATATATAATATCTTGCTGCGAGAGTATACCTAAATTTGGGGCCGGCTGTCTGATTACTGAATCGCGCTCGCTCGGAAAGAGTTTTATGGCAGACGTTACAAACAATATTCCCGATGATACGGGGGGATTGCCTGATTTTATTGATATTGACGTGCGTGTCGCGCCGGACCGTATGTCCGCGCATATGCACCTCCATCCCGTTGAAGGCGCCGCCGGAACGCTTACCTTAGAGCACCTGCGCGCCGCGCTCAACCGCGAAGAAATCGCCCGCGGCATAGACATAGCCGCGCTGCGGAATGTGGTTGATGACTGGAACAGGCGCCCGCGCGAGCTTGAGACCCAACCCATAGCGCGCGGCGGAGCCGCGTCGGCAGCCAAGATCGGGGCGCTCAAGGTGGCGGTGCGCTGCCTCTCCGCGCCGGGAGACGTCACCCTGCTTCTTTCAAGCAAATACTACTGGCAGATCGCCTCGCTGGCGGCGAAATTCCAGCGCGTGGACCATGGCACCATAGTCGCCCGCCGCGCCGCAGGGTCGCCAAGCCTTCTGGGGTACAACATATTCGGCAAGGCCATAGAGCCCGAAGTGCAGGGCACGGGGCAGCCGCAGCTAAAGAGCATACAGGAGCATGGCAATGTTTTCGTGGCGGGGAACACCTATACCGCATCGGCCACCGGCATCGCCTACATTGACCCGGACGAAGAGATACCCAAGGTCCACCCCATAGACTTCGACAGCTCAGTCGAGGTGCGGGTGTTCGCCGACAAGATGTCGGCGGAGCTGGTGCTTACGCCCGCCGGCGAGCGCGGCAAAAACCCGTCGGAAGAGGCTATACGCACCGCGCTCAAGCAGGCCAGCGTACTGCACGGCATAAACGAAGAGGAGCTGCGCGTCTTTCTGGCCCGCTTCACAAAGAGCGGGGCCGGCATAACCACCCCACAAAGCATTGTGGTAGCGCGCGGGGTACCGGCTGTTCAGGGGGCCGACGGGTACGTTGACTTCTCCTTCAACGTCAATTCGGCGCCAACGCCCACGCTCAACCCCGACGGCAGCGCCGACTACCGGAACATCAACATAGTGACATCGGTAGCTGCGGGAACGCTCCTCGCGCAGCTAATCGCCCCGCAGTCGGGCACGCCGGGCAGGGACCTTGCCGGGCGTACGCTGCCCGCGCTGCACGGCTCGCCGGCCAAACTGCCCGTGGGCACCAACACCATGATCTCCCCCGAAGACCCCACAACCCTCGTGGCCGTCTCCGACGGCATCGTGCGTTTCGACGGCTCGGCGGTCAACATCTCGGAAGGGTACATGATCCCAGGCGGCGTAGACTACTCCACCGGCAACGTAAACTACGAGGGGTCGGTGGGCGTAAACGGCGACATAAAGGCCGGCTTCGACGTATACTGCGGCGGCGACCTGCAGGTCAACGGCCTCGTAGAAGACTGCAAAGTAACCGTAAAGGGGCACGTACTCTGCCGCTACGGCTTCGTAGGCAACGGACGGGGCATCATAGACGCCGGCGGCGACGTGAATTTGGTATACGTCAAAAACCAGACCGTCGTATCCGGCGGCACGGTAAGCATAGCCAAAGAGGCCATAAACAGCAGCATTACCGCGCGCAAATCCATAAAAATCTATGGCCACAACCTTTCGGTAGCCGGGGGGACGCTCGCCGCAAACGAGTCCATAACCATCAAAACCGCCGGCAACATAAGCGGCGTAAAAACCATCATACAAATAGTCCCCGAACCGGAATTAGTCGCGCAGCTGGAATCGTTTCGGACAATGACAGCGCAGCACGAAGAGAACATCAGAAAACTGTCGGCCACGTTAGACACACTGCCGCCAGCCAAGCGGATCGACAAAGAGTTCGTGCGCAAACTGAAAAACGCCATCATCATGATAAAGCAGGAGGTGCTGAATATCGAAGAAAAAATGCGGACGCTCATGGTAGAAATGAACAAGTTCGACAATTCGTTCATACGCATAGACAGATGCGCCTACCCCGGCACCATCTTCTCCATAGGCCCGCGTAACATGATAGTAACCGAGCAGATGAACGGCGGCAAAACACTGCGCCTCATCGATCAGGAAATTAAGGTCATATGAACCTCAAAGCGCCCACCTAAACGAAAATCCCACCGTTATCACCGCTACCGGATATTGTTTCACAATAGGCCAATAAAACACAGGCCTGAGCTCCATGCCTACCGACATATCCCTGAGTGAGTATAACGAGTGGTCGGCGTCTATAAAACCCAGGTCAACCTCTAACCCGAACACGCCGCCCACCCCCACGCCGTAATCGCCGTGCGTCACACGTTTCAATTCGATATGGCCCGTTGTATCGGGCGACTGCGGCACGTTTTTCTTGCTCGTACCGTACCAGCCGAAAACAACGCCAGAGCCAGCGTACCACCCCAGCACCCCGTCGTCTATGTCAAAGCGCCACTCGTACATCCCAACCGCTTCAAAGTACGTCAGGCTGTAACCGTCGCGCCCAAAGCCAAAGCCCAGGCCCACACCGGCGTCTATGCGCTGCTTCTCGGCAATGGGAACCTTAAAGTACCCGCCTGCCCCAATGGCGTTGCCGAAGTTGATTCGCATACCGATAGCGCGCGTGTTCTCAAACTCGCTGCCGCCCTTCTTCGCGGTATCCGGCGCCGGGGTTTCCGGCGTCTTCTCCATTATAATAATCTGGTTTTTGGGCACAAACTCAACCACGCCGCCGTCTGCGGGCTGCTCGTTCAGCTCGCTCAGGGCATCCGCAAGCCCGCCAACGTCCTCCATCCTGCGCGGGCGCTCGCGCACGAAATCCTCCGCCTCAATGTCCTGCTCAATTACTATACCCTCAGGGGTATTGATAATACGGGGCTGGTTCTCAGCCGCCGCAAAGCCCGCAGCGGCCATAACCGCCGACAACACAAACATAATCGTTCTGTTCATAATCACCTCTTTTTTGGCCTGTTCTGCCAGATATACATCTTTTTCCTCACCGCCATGGCTACAGACGGATAAATTTTTATATAGCACCAGGCGACCACAATCCCGCCAAGGTGCGTTATGTGCGATGTTCCGCCCGCGCCCTCGCGAAGCGACATAAGTACCGATATAAGCGCGTAGCCTATCACAAGCGTGCGTATGCGCATGGGTATTATGAAAAACAGCAGTATCTGCCGGTCGGGGTAGTAGTGCGCAAAGGCCGTAAGAATGCCAAGCACCGCGCCGGAGGCGCCTATAACGAGCACGTTCGGGTTGATGAACAGGTAAAATACCGAGAAAAAGCCGGCGCCTGTGCCGCACACGAAGTAAAATGTAAGGAATTTTTTGGCGCCCCACATCTCCTCAAGCTCCATGCCGAACCACCAAAGGGCGAGCATATTGAAAAGGATGTGGAAGAGCATATCGGGAGAGTGCAGGAACATATAGGTTACGAGGCGCCAGGCCTGATAACCTATGAAGGCATCGTAAGGGTTGTTGCCGCCCCAGTAGGTAACAAAATCGCCTACACGCGGCAGCATCTGCACGATAAAGACGATTACGTTTGCGGCGATGAGGCCCTTTATGCAGGGGGTCAGCCGCGGTGATTCGTAATACATGGCACCGGTTCCAAATCATTGTAGGGGCACGGTTTACCGCGCCCGTGATTTCAAAATCAATATATATTATTTCGCCGACATCTTCTCTATAATTCTCCGTTTTACCGATTCGGGCACAAACTCCCCTATCTCCCCGCCGTAACTGGCTATTTGCCTGACAAGAGTTGAATTTAAATATGCGTATTTGGCGCTTGGCATCAAGAATACCGTCTCGGCCGATTCTAACATATTGCGGTTGGTGAAGGCCATCTGGAACTCGTAGTCCAGGTCGGAAACCGCGCGCAGGCCGCGTATTATCGCCGAGGCGCCGTACTCCATCACGCAGTTTACTATCAGGCCCGAGTAGCCTATTACCTCTATGCGGCGGATGCCGGTGCCGGCAAGCGCCTCCTTCGCCATATCCACGCGCTCGTCGGCGGAGAACATCGGGCTTTTGGACGGGTTCGTCGCCACCACGGCTATTACCCTCTTAAAAATATTCGAGGCCCTTACCGCTATGTCTATGTGGCCATACGTTATCGGGTCAAACGTTCCCGGTATCAGCGCTGTCGGCATTCTCTTCCCTCTTGTAAATTTCGATCACCGTATCGGAATAGATACGCGCGTCGATGATGTTTGTTTTACCGCCGGTATCCGCCGATCTCTTCTCGTGGCGGGCGCGGCGGCGCTCGTATATCAGCAAACCACCCTCCTTCAACAGACAGAGCAGCCTTGGTGTAAGCCCGCGCAGCTCCTCGTTGTCGTAAGGCGGATCGTAGAAGATGATGTCGTAGCGGCCCTTTTCGGCGTTATCGGCAAAACGGCGGATGTCGTCGCGTATCACCCTTACCTTTTTGCCGACTCCAAGTTCTGCGGCGCTGGCGGCGATTATGTCCGCCGCGCGCCCGTCGGCCTCCACAAAGTCGGCGGACGCCGCCCCCCTGCTCACCATCTCAAACCCAAACGCTCCGCTGCCCGCGCACAAATCCGCCGTAGCGGCGCCCCATATTTTCCTCTTGACAATCTCCGCGACAGACTCCCGCACACGCTCCTGCGTAGGCCGGTACGCCGCCCCCTCCCCCACCGAAACGCAACGGCCCCTCAAATCGCCGGAAATAATGCGCAACTTTGTCATTTCACCCCGTCAAAACACTCTTTTTACCGTTATGCCTGTTTACTGTTACTTATTACCGGCCATTCATTACTCCTTAACCGTAAACAGAATCTCCGCCGTCACGCTCACCTGCTCATCCCGCACCGCCCTCAAAGAGGCTTTTTTCAGCGCGCAGGGCAGGCGGTCGCTGTATAGCGCCAGAACAAACTTGTGAAAATCCTTGTACGTCGACATCCCCGTAACCTTGTAGGCCACGCGGCGGTAGCTGCCCACCCTGTCTACCGAGACCTGTGCCGGCGCGGCGGAGAGCTTTAAGCCGTTTTCGTCGGCAATCTGCGACATCCTCTGCACTAACTGCGACAGGCCGTCCCTGAAACCTATGTGGTCCAGCGCCTGAAACGGGTCGCTGACCTGCGGGCCGAAGTGCGGCCTGTGCATTACCGTAAAGTTGAACCTGCCGCCGTCGTCGTCCTTGATGTTGGAGTAGGGGCGGGGCATAAGCTCGCCGCGCTCGACCCTGAAGGAGGCGAACAGTTCCTGCACCATCTGCCGCGAGACCCCCGAGCCGGTGCCGTAGACCGTCTGGAAGTTCTCTATATCAAGCTGCCTGTACCCTATACCGGGCGGCGTGCACCGCGTTATCATGTCCAATACGTTACGCCCGAAGAGCACCTCGTAGTTGATCTTTTCGCCGGTAGTCATGTCGTTATAGGGCACGTCCAATCTGGCTGCCGCCGCCGCTGCGGAGACTACGGCCTCCGGCGGCGCGCTGCCGTCCACACCGCTGCCCAGTTCCTTTACGGTATTTTCTACAATGTTGGTACGCACCTGCGACGACGGCCTGGCTTCGGGCGAGTCGTCCTTTGGCACCGGCGCCGGCTCCGGCGCGGCCACTTCAACCGGCTCCGGCAGCGGCTTCTTTACCGGGTGCTCCATCACAATAAGGTAGTAGTACGTGCCATAGCCCGCTAACATGAGCAGCATCACAAAAAGGAAAGCCCCCGCCAGCTTCTTTACGCCGCCGCCTTTTTTCTTTTTGGTTCCGCCGGTATTGGCAAGGTTTATTCTTATCATCCTAAATAGCCTCGTCCCCTCTCAGCGCCAGCCCTACCGCTACGGCGAGCTGGGGGGAGTACCTCGCCTTGTCCTCGTCTTCCATGGGCGCGGCGCATGCTACCTTCCTGAACGGGTCGAGCATCTCGCTGCCCGGCAGAGCGGCCATGAGAGCTGCGGCAAAATCGGTGTCTGAGAAGAGCGAGCCGGCCAGATAGACCTTTGCGCCGTCGCCGTCGTTCGCTATGCCGTTCTGCTCGGCGCCAATGGCCATAAGGCGGGCAGCCTCATCGCGCAGCATCACGGCGTACTGCTCCACTTCTACCCCCTCGGTGTCGAAATCGACAATGCTGTGGGCCACGTAGGAGGAGTTGTAGACGAGTATCAGCTTGGTGCGCCGCAGCTCGCCGTGCACGAGTATGGAGGCCTCGCCAAGGCGCTCGCGGTAGTTGGACTGAAAAACCACGGTGAGGGCAAAAAGGTCCAAATCTATAATGCGCGGTTTGAGCCCGACCTCCTTCATGGCCTTTTTAAGGCGCGCAAGGGACTCGGAGCGCACAGCGGCCGCTATATAGCGCCGGCGCTCGACCTGATTACCCGGGTCTACCTCGTAGAAGTCGTAGGCGTACTCGTCTACAGGCCCCGGCAGCCCGGCTCCAAGCTCCCAGCAAAGCGCGGAGCGCTGGTCCGACTCGTCGCTCTCCGCCTCAAGCGCCCTGGCCACGGCCATGTCGCACGGGAGCGAGCATACAATGTTACGCCTCGAAAAAGGCACCTTCCGGCGTATGCCGCGCAACTCGGCCGCGACGGCGCTCCAAAACGCGCCGGTACCCGAACCTGACACTATGTCGGCGGAAACGGGCAACGGGCGAACGGNGACATGCCTGATGGCTACGTCGCGCGCGCTGTACTGCGCCACGCATATATAATTGCGCTGAATGTCTATACCGTTCGTGCCGGCGGATTTTGCCATAATCATTAATAATAATTTATGCGCAGCCCTAAAGTCAAAATAAAGACATTTTTTTGACTTTGATCGGCACGATTATATATATTATATACGTATTCATATATCTATCGAGGATAGACATAACTGCAATGATGGCCGAAAAGCGCTACAAAAAGCTCGGAGAGGTGCTGTTGGCCCAGGGCCTCATAAACGAGGAACAGCTGCTTATTGCCCTGCGTGAGTGCCGCCGTAACGGCATGAGCCTTGGAGCTACGCTGGTCCAGTTCAAGTTCATAACAAACGAAGACCTCACAGCAGTACTCGGCGAGCAGATACACCTGCAGCAGAAAAAGCGCATCGGCGAAATCCTCATAGAGCAGGGATTCATCTCCAACGAACAGCTCGAAAAGGGGCTCGACGAGCAGCGGCGCAGCAAAATGCTCCTCGGCAAGTGCCTCGTAAAGCTCGGATTCATCACCGAAACCAAGCTGGTAGATGTTCTGAGCGCACAGCTTGATATCCAGCACGTAGTGCTGCAGCAGTTCAACTTCTCCCCCAACCTGCTGCGTGCAATACCGGAGGAGATGGCGCGGAAGTACAGGGTGATACCGCTCTTCGAGCGCAACGGCGTCCTCACCGTTGCCATGGTCGACCCTACAAACCTGCGCATCATCGACCACCTGAAGTTCAAGACCGGCCGCGAGATAGACCCGGTGTTGGCCACCGAGAAGAGCATCCTTACCGCCATAGAGAAGAACTACGCTTCGCAGATGGAGGAGATGACGCAGCTCCTCAACGCGGCGGCGGCGCAGCAGGGCGAGCTTGAAGTCGTCAAGGCGCAGGAGGAGACCGACACACTCACCGACGAGGAGGGCGCGCAGGTCAAAAAGCTCGTAAACCTGCTCGTGGTCAACGCCATAAGCTCCGGCGCGTCCGACATACACCTTGAACCGTTAGAGGCATACACCCGTCTGCGCTACCGCATAGACGGCGACCTTGTGGAGCAGAAGCCCATCCCCCTCAATATGCGCGCGCAGATCACCTCGCGCCTCAAGATTCTGGCCGGTATGGACATCGCCGAGAAGCGCAAGCCGCAGGACGGCCGTTTCCGCGTGCACCACGAATCGCGCGAGATCGACCTGCGCGTTTCCACCTTCCCGGTAATGACACGCTTTCGCGGCGTAAACGAGAAGATAGTTATGCGTATCCTCGACCCGCAGTCCATGAACATCTCCATTGATATGCTGGGCTTTCTGCCCAAAACCAAAGAGATGTTCGAGTCGGTCATCCAAAAGCCCGACGGCATCCTGCTTGTTACAGGCCCCACTGGAAGCGGCAAGAGTTCCACGCTCTACGCGGGCCTGCGCAAAATAAACGACGTTACGGTAAACATCGTTACTATGGAAGACCCTGTGGAGTTCAACCTCGACGGCATCGCGCAGGGGCAGATAAACACCAACGCCGGTTTCACGTTTGCGGCGGGCATGCGCTCCATACTGCGCCAGGACCCCGACGTGGTGATGATAGGCGAGATGCGCGACGCCGAGACGTGCCAGATGGCCATACAGGCCGCGCTCACGGGCCACCTCGTGCTCTCCACGCTCCACACAAACGACGCGCCGAGCGCCTACACGCGGCTGCTTGACATGGGGATAGAGCCGTTCCTCGTCACGTCGTCGGTAATAGGGATACTCGCCCAGCGCCTTGTGCGGCGCCTTTGCAAGTGCAAAGAGCAGTACGACCCCGACCCGTTGCTGCTGCAGCGCTGCGGCCTGCGCCCCGGCCTCAAATTCTACCGCAACAAGGGGTGCCGCATCTGCAACAACTCCGGCTTCAAGGGCCGCGTGGGCGTATACGAATTTTTAGTGCCCGACGAAAACATAAACAACATGGTAATCAAGCGCCTGCCGTCGGAGCAGATAAAGCACTACGCGCTCAAACGGGGGGATTACGATTCGCTGCGCCGCGACGGGTTAAAGAAAGTGCTGGAGGGCACGACGACGATAGAACAGGTGTTAAGCTCAACGCAGGACGATTGATTCTCCGGCGTAATGGATAAGCGGTAATTTGTTGCGCACGGGGGTTATGCGACAAATGTAAATTTGTTGTATAACCGGCCTGGGCACAGGGTGCCGTCCGGCGACTGCACGACAGCCGTGATGTCGCCGGACGGCACCCTGCACCCAGGCCTAGACGGGTGTGGGAAAAATGATA
>WQTH01000017.1 GCA_009786415.1 Chitinispirillia bacterium
TGCCAGGCTACAACGTTACCCTTAAGGTCGGTCACGTTGATGATCGTGTTATTGAACGTTGCGCGAACGTGAGCGACACCCTCAGCGGGTGCCTTTTTCTTTACTTTCTTCGCCGCGCTTGACGATTCTTTGTTCATCCTGCAATCCCTCTTTGTTTAATCATTTTATGGGCGCGATAAACAGCGCCCGACATTTCCATTTTTTACGCGGACAGCATCCGCCCGTACATCACTTGTACCTGTAAACTATCCGGCCCCGGGACAAGTCATACGGCGACAACTCAACCAGAACCTTGTCCCCCGGCAATATCCGGATGTAATTCATCCGCATCTTCCCGGATATATGGGCCAGCACCTCGTGCTTGTTTTCAAGCTGCACCTTAAAAGATGCGTTGGGCAACGTTTCTGTTATAGTCCCCTCGACCTGTATCGAATCGTTCTTACCCAAAAACTATCTCCTCCCGCGCAGGGTGCCTTTTTTCATAAAACCCTCATAGTTACGCATCTGCAAGTGCGACTCAAGCTGCTGAAGCGTATCCAAGGCAACACCCACCACGATCAGAATGCTCGTACCGCCAAAGAAAAAACCGCCGCCCAAACCGCCCATCATCATCATCGGCAGAACCGCGATGAGCGCCAAAAACACCGAGCCGGGGAGCGTTATACGGGTCAAAACATTTTCAAGGAACTGGGCCGTCTGCTTGCCGGGGCGAACGCCGGGAATAAACCCGCCCTGACGCTTCAGATTGTCTGCGATGTCAACCGGGTTAAACACGATGGCCGTGTAAAAGTACGTAAAGAAAATAATCAGAAGGCCGAATATGAGTCCGTAGAGTATGCCGTCGGGCCTGAAAAGGCGGGACAGCGATTCCATAAACTCCGACGGATCCGGGCCTGAAAAACTGCTGACAATCATACCGGGGAAAGTCATAATAGACGACGCGAAGATGATAGGTATCACGCCGGCCATATTGAGGCGCAGCGGGAGGACCGTATTCTGGCCCTGATACATCTTCGTGCCTACGACCTTCTTGGGGGTTTGGATAGGTATGCGCCTCATTGCCTGCGTCATAATCACAACCGCTACCGTGGCAATCAGGACAATCGCGATTATGACGAGCGTCGTGACGACATGGCCCTGATCGGCCATGACCTGCTGGACCTGACTCATAACCGACAGCGGAATCTCCGCGACAATACCTATAAAAATTATAAGCGAAATACCGTTTCCTATGCCCCGCGCCGTTATCTGCTCGCCTAACCACATCGTCAGCACTGTTCCCGTGGTCAGCGATATGATGGTAGTGATGATAAACAGGAAATGCGGCATATTGGGCAACACCGCCGAGATGCCGTCGACCTGCACATTCAGAATGAAAATGGAGATACCGGTAGCCTGAATGGCGGCGAACAGAACCGTGCCGTACCTCGTGTACTGCGTGATTTTCTTGCGGCCCTCGGCGCCCTCGCGCTGTAATTTATGTATATAGGGGAATATCGTCCCCATTAGCTGCAATATGATGGAAGCCGTGATATACGGCATGATTCCCTGCGCGAACACGGCAAAACGGGCGAAACTGCCGCCCACGAACATATTATACAAACTGAATAGCCCGCCGCCGTCATTCGCGACGAAACGGGCGATAACGTCCGCGTTCACGCCCGGAGTGGGCACGTGACCGCCGAGCCTGTAAATAAAAATGATCAACAGAGTGAAGAAGATCTTCTTCCTCAGCTCCGGGATCTTGAACATATTACGCGCTGTATCTAAACCTGCCACTTATACTACCTCTGCTTTCCCATTGGCTTTTTCAATCTTTTCTTTAGCGGACTTGGAGTACGCGTTGACCTTGAAAGTCAGCGCCTTCGTCAGCTCACCCGAACCCAGCATCTTTACAGGCTCGGTAACATTGTGAATCAAACCGAACTCACGCAACACCTCAGCCGTTACCTCACGGCCGCCCACATCAACTTCCTCAAGAGAACCGACATTGACAATCTGGAACTCTTTTTTGAACGGGCTGTGAAACCCGACCTTAGGCACACGGCGCGTGAGCGGAGTCTGGCCACCCTCGAAGTAGAACTTCTGGTAGGCGCCGCTGCGCGACTTGTCGCCGTTATTGCCATGACCGCTGGTCGAACCCTGACCGCTGCCAGTACCGCGCCCAAGCCTCTTGGTTTCCCTGTGAGAGCCCGGCGCCGGTTTTAAAGTGTTCATCTTAAGCATTGCTATCTCCACCTGTACTTATCTTATGCGGGACGACAACCGCCGCCGCCGCGTTTATATCTAAGGATTATACCTCTTCCACCTTAACCAAATGGCTGACCGCCCCAATCATCCCGCGAATCGTCGGGTTGTCGTCGTGGACAACCGAGTGATTCATCTTGATGATGCCAAGCGCCTTGATAGTCGCCTTCTGATTCTTCAGGCGGCCGATCGCGCTTCTTACCTGCGTAATTTTCAGTTTCTTGCTCATCGTTAATACCCTTTACACTATTCAATGACACATTTATTTACGTTAACCCGGCCAAGCACACAAACACCGCCCGCCATTACACCGGAATCTGACGCAATGCCCTTATCTGTTCCCTCGTCTTCAACTGCTTGAGGCCGTCGAGCGTCGCCTTTACCACATTGTGCGCGTTCGTAGTGCCCAAACACTTCGTGAGGATGTTGCGAACGCCCGCCAGTTCCAGCACAGCGCGCGCGGGGCCGCCGGCAATAACGCCGGTACCGGGCGCCGCCGGCTTCAGGATGATCCTGCCTGCGCCGAAGTGGCCAACCACATCGTGCGGGATAGTCCCGTCCACAACGCTGACCCTGTGCATATTCTTCTTGGCGTTCTCGCCGGCTTTACGCATGGCCTCGCTCACGTCATTGGCCTTGCCCATGCCGATGCCAACGGTCCCGTTGCCGTCGCCTATCGCGACCAGCGCGTTGAAACCGAAACGGCGGCCGCCCTTGACGACCTTCGCGACGCGGCTGACAGCTACCAGCCTCTCCGACATCTGCGACTCTCCGCCGCCACCACCAATCAATTCTTCGTTACTCAAAGGTACAACTCCTTCATTAGCGGGCGAACACGGGGCCGCCCCTACTGATATATTAGAAAACTAACCCTTTGCCGCGCGCCGCCTCAGCCAAAGCCTTTACGCGGCCATGGTAGAGATAGCCCTTCCTGTCAAACACAACCGTCTTAACCCCCTGCTCAATCGCCTTCTCGGCAACCATCTCGCCAATCATCTTCGAGATATCCGTCTTGCTCAACTCCTTGCCCGAAACCTTCTGGGCAAACTCTTTGCCGGAACTGCCGGCGAAAGCGATCGTCTTTCCCTGAACGTCGTCGACGATCTGGGCGTAGATGTGGTTGATGCTGCGGCGGACGCAGAGACGCGGACGCTCGGTCGTGCCCGTAATCGACTTACGGACGCGGGCCGCGCGGCGCTGACGTTCCACACTTCTTTTTTTTGCACTGTTCATACCGCAAACCGCTCCTCTTTATCCTTGCTTTGGCAGGCAGCTTCAAGCCGCCTTACAATATCCTTCTGTCACCATCTATACAATACCATCAACAATATCCCGCTATCACCGCCTGTACATATATATCATGACAACGATACTACTTGCCGGCCGTCTTGCCGGCTTTCCTGCGGATCTGCTCGCCCGCGTACCTTATGCCCTTGCCCTTGTAGGGTTCGGGGGGGCGGATGCGGCGGATATCGGCGGCCGCCTGGCCAACCTTTTCCTTATCGATGCCTTCAACGCTGGCCTTTGAAGGGCCGTCGGTCTTATATACCAAACCGGGGCGCTCCTTAAACAGCACCGTCTCCGAAAGGCCGGCCGCTACAAGCAGGTCCTTGCCTTTCATCTCGAACTTGTAACCGACGCCCACGACCTCAAGGTCAATTTTGTAACCAGCCGACACACCTACCACCATGTTGTCAAGCAACACGCGGTAAAGACCCCACAGGGCTTTCGTCTGTTCGGTTTCCATGGCCGGTGATACGGTGATGGCACCATCGGCAAACGCGGCCTTTATCTCAGCCGGAAGCTCTCTGCTCAGCGTACCCTTAGCGCCCTTGATCTCGACTTTCTGACCGCTGACCGAGACACTCACACCGCTTGGGACCTTGACAGGCAATTTTCCTATACGTGACACCTTACCGCTCCTCTTATTTCGGGGCAGCCACAACGGACGCCCCCGCAATATTGTTTACGTTATTACCAGATCAACCCGATAACTTCGCCGCCAACATTCATCTTGCGGCAATCCTTGTCCGTCATAACGCCCTTGGACGTGCTGACGATGGCGATGCCCATACCGTTGAGCACTTTCGGCACGCCGCCTGCGCCCGAATACTTCTTGCGGCCCGGCGTCGATACGCGCTTGAGGCCCTGAATCGAGTTGCGCATACTGTCATCGTACTTCAAGAGAATCTTGATAGTACCCTGCTTCTCATCCTCAACAAAGGCGTACTTGCTGATGAAGTGGTTCTCGAAGAGGATCCTCGTGATCTCCTTCTTCAGCTTGTTCGCGGGAACATCCACAGTACGCTTCCTGGCCTGGACGGCGTTGCGGATCCTGTTGAACATGTCGGCAATCTGGTCTGTTAACATCCTACCCTACCCCTTATACAGTTAATAATTTTCTCTTACCAGCTGGCCTTGACCACGCCGGGTATCTCGCCGCGCAGGGCCATCTCGCGAAAGCACAGCCTGCACAAGCCAAAATCACGGATAAAAGCGCGAGGCCTGCCGCAACGCTTACAGCGAGTGTAGGCGCGGGCCTTGAACTTCGGCTTTTTACGGTTCTTCTCAATCAGCGCCTTACGAGCCACTTTACACCACCCCTTCGTTTTGCGGACAACCGGATCTATCCGCCGCCCTTATAGTTTACGACGGGTATCCCCCGTCAGCACATTACCAGCCGCCTACTGCTTGCGGAACGGCATCCCCAACTCTTCCAACAGCCCCAAACCCTCTTCGTTGTTGGCGGCCGTGGTGTTGATGCAAATGTCCATACCGGAGATTTTGGCGATCTTGTCGCGGTCAACCTCTAAAAATACTATTTGCTCCTTCAAACCCATAGTATAATTTCCAAAACCGTCAAAAGATTTTCTCGGCAGCCCGCGGAAGTCGCGGATACGGGGGATGGTAATCGCCACCAGCCTGTCGAAAAATTCCCACATCCGGACGCCGCGAAGCGTGACTTTCGCGCCGATAGGGATGTTTTCGCGCAGCTTGAAGTTCGAAATCGCCTTCTTGGAGCGCGTGACCACCGGCTTCTGGCCGCTGATGTCGCGCAGGCAGTTCACCGCCTCGTCAATCAACTTCGCGTCGGAGACGGCGTCGCCCACACCCATATTGATGACGATCTTGTCAAGGCGCGGCACCTGATTCACATTCTTGAAACCGAACCTCTTCATCAGCGCCGGAATTACCTCTTTCTCGTACTTCACACGCATACGGGGACGCGGCACAGGCCCTTTGGCCGCCGGCTTCTGCCCCTCTTTTTCGTTCTGCTTCGCATCCTTCTTGCTCACCCTATAGTCTCCTTCGCCTTCTTAGAGTACCTGACGCGGCTGCCGTCTTCAAGCACTTTAACGCCCAAACGCGTGGGCTTGCCGGTCTTGGGGCACTTGAGCATCACATTGGAGATATGAAGCGCAGCTTCTTTCTCCATGATGCCGCCCTGCTGATTCTTCAGGCTCGGCTTCGTGTGGCGCCTGACGAAATTGATCCCCTCGACAATAACGCGGCTCTTCTCCGGCATTACCTTGAGGATCTTACCGCTCTTCCCCTTGTACTCGCCGGATACCACCACAACTATGTCGTCTTTCTTAAGTCCTAATGCCATTCTTCCTTCTCCTCTATATAGCGGGCGGGCACAAGCCGCCCCTACGATATCAATCCTTACAAGACTTCCGGCGCCAGCGACACGATGCGCGTAAACTTCTTCTCGCGCAGCTCACGGGCGACAGGGCCAAAAATACGGGAACCCTTAGGCTCGCCCTGATCATTTATTATAACCGCGGCGTTGTCGCTGAAACGGATGTACGTGCCGTCCTTGCGGCCGTACTCCTTCGCGGTCCTCACAACCACGGCGCGGGCCACAGACCCTTTTTTCACAGCGCCGTTGGGGATCGCGTCCTTAACGGCTACGATGATGATGTCACCGACGCGGGCATAGCGCCTGCGGGTGCCGCCGAGGATGCGTATGCACCGCACTTTCTTCGCGCCGGAGTTGTCGGCTACAATCAGATTTGTCTCTACCTGTATCATCTTCCAATACCTTTATTAATACAACAACGTTTATTTTTCGTTACTGTATGATGATTTCCCATCATCATACCTACCCTACGCCCTACGCTTAAAATAAAACTTACTTGAACATGAATCTATTGCAACCAATTCCCAACCAAACTTTCCCTCTTCATTAAGCTTAGAAACTACCTTTTCCATATCAATTGGCCTATTACTGTTACCGTAATCTAAATATAAGTTTTTATATTCCCAACTCTCAACCGCCATAATTACTTCGCCCTCTCAATAACTTCACCAATCCGCCACCTCTTAGTCTTGGACAGCGGCCGCGTCTCGATAATCTTAACCGTATCGCCGACATGGCAGTCGTTCTTCTCGTCATGCGCCACGTACCGCTTCTGCTTCTTAACCGTACGGCCGTATATCGGGTGCATCAGCTGACGCTCCACCTTAACGACCACGCTCTTGTCCATTTTGTCGCTTACGACCACGCCTACTCGCTCTTTGCGATAATTTCTTTCCGACATTTATCCTCCGTTACGCCTTGGCGGCGGCCCTTTTCTCGTTAAGAATTGTCTTTACACGCGCGATATTCTTCTTTACGTCGCGCAACTGGATCGGATTGGTCAGCTGGCCCATCCGCGCCTGGAACCTGAGGTTGAAGTGCTCCTCCTCAAGGCTGTCGATCTTCTTGACGAGATCCTCAACCGGCAGCTCTCTGATTTCATTAGCTTTCATTATCCCNCCTGCTTTTCCAACTCGACGAAGCGAGTCAATACCGGTAACTTCTGCGCCGCGAGCCTCATGGCCTCTTTGGCAACCTCGGGCTTAATACCGCCGATCTCGAACATGATCGTGCCCGGCCTTACCACCGCTACCCAGCCTTCGGGCGCGCCCTTGCCCTTACCCATACGGGACTCGGCGGGGTGCTTGGTTATCGGCTTGTCCGGGAAGATGCGGATCCACACCTTGCCGCCGCGCTTGATGTAGCGCGTCATCGCGATACGGGCCGCCTCAATCTGGCGGTTGTCGAGCCAACCGGGCTGCGTGGACTGCAGGCCGAACTCGCCGAACGCAATCTCGTTGCCGGTCGAGGCCGCGCCGCGCATCCTGCCGCGCTGGGTCTTTCTCCATTTTACCTTTTTCGGTGATAACATTTTTTTTCCTTATACCTCTGTATTACAAATTTGCCTTAATTCTTTGCATTATACAGGCGGATACATACCGCCCGCGCAATACCATTTTTTATTACGCTTTCGCCGCGCCTTCTGCGGCAGCCTTCGCCGCGGCCTGCGCGCGGGCTATTACCTCGCCCTTGCAAATCCAAACCTTTATGCCGATGCACCCGTACGTCGTGTGCGCGGTAGCGGTTGAGTAATCAATGTCGGCCCTGAGCGTGTGCAGAGGGATCCTGCCCTCCTTGAACGTCTCGGTGCGCGCGATTTCCGCGCCGTTGAGCCGGCCGGAGATCATAACCTTTATACCTTCGGCGCCCATGCGCATAGCCGTGGATATCGCTTTTTTAGTCGCCTTCTTGTAAGAAACGCGCTTCTCGACCTGGCGCGCTATATTGTCGGCCACGAGCTGTGAGTCCATTTCGGGCTTCTTCACCTCGCGGATGTTTATCTGTATCTCTTTCTGCGTGAGGTGCTGGAGCTCCAGCTTGAGCCTCTCGACCTCCTCGCCCTTCTTGCCGATAACGATGCCGGGGCGCGACGTGTGTATGCCGACAGTTACGCGCTTGGCGGTGCGCTCGATTTCGAGTGTGCTTATGCCGCCGTGCTCAAGGCGCTTGCGCAGATAGTTCCTGAGCAGGATATCTTCGTACAAATAGTCCGCAAACTTCTCTTTCGCGTACCAGTTCGACGCCCATGACCTGGTGATTCCCAGACGCAAGCCCACCGGATTAGTCTTCTGACCCACTTACCTACTCCCTTTCGTTAATTAGACAATGTGACGGAAATGTGACACATACGCTTGAGCACGGGCGACGCGCTGCCTTTGGCGCGCGGGCGGAACCGCTTCATAACCGGCCCCTCGTCTACCCTGATCTCCTTGACGCGCAGGCTATCGGCCTCTACGTTCGCGTCGGCGTTGTTATTCGAAAGGTTCGCTGCCGCCGAACTGATCAGCTTCGCTACATCCTCCGCCACGTCCTTCTTTATGCCGAACCTGAGCAGGTTGAGCGCCTCGCTTACATTCTTGCCGCGTACAGCGTCAGCCACCAACCGCGCTTTGCGCGGGGTAGTCCTCAGGTTCCTCAAAATCGCTTTCGACTCCACTGCCATATCCTCCCAGCCTCACCGGCGCTTAGCGCTTGGCGGACTTATCCGTTTTTGCCCCGCTGTGCCCGCGGAAGTTGCGCGTGGGCGCGAACTCGCCGAGGCGGTGACCAACCATATTCTCCGTTACATACACCGGGAGGAACTTGTTCCCGTTGTGAACAGAAAACGTCTGACCGACAAACTCGGGCAGGATGACCGAGCGCCTCGACCAGGTCTTAATGACCTTCTTCTGGCCGGACTTGTTCGAGTCCTCTACCTTTTTTACCAGATGGCCGTCTACAAACGGGCCTTTTTTAATTGATCTTGACATTCCATCAATCCCTTAGCGTTTATGCTTTCGGGGGAAATCCCCCGTTTATTCCTTATATAATATAGTATAGGGGAGAAAAAAGCGCCCCAATATACCGGTTTACTTTGTTCTCCGCCTGACAATGTACTTGCTCGACGGTTTCTTCGGGTCGCGCGTCTTGAGGCCCTTGGATTTCTGCCCCCATGGCGACACGGGATGCCCGCCGCCGGACGTCTTGCCCTCGCCGCCGCCCATCGGGTGGTCGACCGGGTTCATCGCGACGCCGCGCACCGTCGGGCGGATGCCCATATGGCGCTTGCGGCCCGCTGAACCGATTTTGATATTCATGTGGTCGTGATTGCTTATCTGCCCGATCGTCGCGACACAGGTTTCACGGACATTGCGCACCTCGGACGAGGGGAACTTCAACTGGACCATCTTGTTCTCTTTTGCCACAACCTCGGCATACGCGCCGGCGCTGCGGGCGATCTGGCCGCCCTTCTTCTCCCTCAGCTCAATGTTATGAACCTGAGTGCCCAGCGGTATATTGGCCAGCGGCATACAGTTGCCCTCGGCGATCTCCGCCTTGTCGCCTGACATGACCTTATGGCCGACCTTCATGTTGACTGTAGCCAGAATGTACCTGCGTTCGCCGTCAATATATTTGACAAGGGCGATAAACGCCGAACGGTTCGGATCGTACTCAATAGTCTCAACAACGCCCGGCACATTGAACTTGTCGCGCTTGAAGTCGATGATGCGGATAAAACGCTTGTTGCCGCCGCCGCGGTGGCGCACGGTGATAACGCCGCGGTTGTTGCGGCCGCTGGACCTGTGCTTGGGTACGAGCAGCGGCTTGTGCGGCTCGTCCGTCGTGATCTGGTCGTACACCGTCGTTGTCTTGTAGCGCAGCGTCGGCGTCATCGGCCTGTACTGTTTTATTGCCATTTCCTCTTACTCCTGACGTTTTGCGGACGGCCCTCGCCGCCCATAACTACGTTTATTTTACTTATACGGACCCCGGCCCGCAGGCCAAATCCGCACATCAGTTACTTAACTATACATCGCTGAACTTCGCGATGTCCTGCCCGGCCTTAACCTTTACGATCGCCTTTTTCCAGTCGGGGCGGTAACCGACGTTGCGCCCCATGCGCTTCTTCTTGCCCTTGACCACCATCGTGTTCACGGAGACGACATCTACGCCGAACAATTTCTCCACCGCCTCTTTGATGTCGGCTTTAGTCGACTCCATCGCCACCTCGAAGACGAACTTGTTCTGGTCGGAACGCAGGTTCGTGTTCTTCTCCGTTATTGACGGGTACTTTATAATATGATGATACTTGCTCATTTAACCGCCCCTTCCGCCTTTTTGGCCAACGCCGCCTCTACCTTGCCGATTAAGACCTCGCCGCCGAAAATTATATTCTCGGAACTTATGATGTCGAGCGCGTTAATTTCATTAACCGGCCGGACGTTAAGGTCCCGGATATTTCGGCCTGACAAATATAAATTCTTGCCGCCCTCATTATCAATAATTAGCAGATTTTTTTTACCGGCCAAATCCATCGCCTCAAGCATGGTGGCTATTATTTTGGTCTTAGGCTCGTCAAAACTGAGCGAATCAATGACCATAACGCACTCATCCTTGGCCCTTGAAGAGAGCGCCGAGACCAGCGCTAACTTCTTGAGTTTACCGGGGATAACGGTGTAGTAATCACGCGGGACGGCGCCGAACGCCTTACCGCCGCGAGCCCACAGAGGCGAGGCATTGGACCCCGCGCGCGCACGCCCCGTACCCTTCTGGCGCCAGGGCTTCTTGCCGCCGCCGGACACCTCCGCGCGGGTCTTGGTCTTCGCCGTGCCCTGGCGCAGGTTCGCCTGGTACGACTTGATGACCTGATGCAGGAGGGGTTCGTTGACCTCCGCGGCAAAGACGGCGTCGGGCAGATTCACATCGCCCTTGACCGTTCCGTTCTGCTGATAAAGTTTCGCCTTCATTTTTCCGTATCACCCTATATCAATAAATTTTTCTGTACTGATTCAATTACTTTTACCCGGTATATTGCGGACGGGCTTAGAACCGCCTCCGCAACATTATATCAACAACATCTCAACATTATATAAACAGTACCGGCTTATACTAACCCGGCGCCGGTTTATTTTTCGATAAACTTTTTAAGGTAGACGATGCCGGTACGGCAGCCGGGGACAGACCCCTTTACGAATACCAGCCCCTGCTCCTTATCAATGCCTATTACCTCAAGCCGCCTCGTAGTTACCTGACAAGCGCCCATGTGACCAGACATCCTGAGGCCAGGCATGACGCGCGCGGGGTACGAACCGGCGCCCGACGAACCGCGCTCGCGGTGGTTCGTGTTACCGTGCGACTCGCGGCCGCGCTGGAAATTGTACTTTTTGATGGTGCCGGCGTGCCCGCGCCCCTTGGAAACGCCCGTCGCGTTGACGAACCGGACGTTCTCGAAAACCTCGGCGCCGAGAGCCTGGCCGGGTTTCAGGTTCGCGTCTTCCGCAGAATCCATCTCGAACTCCTTGAGCACCTTGACCGGGGCGGTACCCAATTTCTGGAAGTGGCCGAGCTGCGGCTTGCGGACCTTGCGCTCCTCAACCTCCAAAAAACCGAGCTGCACGGCGCTGTAGCCGTCGTTCTCTTCGGTTTTTACCTGCTCAACGACATTGCTGCCGACCTGAATGACCGTTACCCCAACGACACGCCCGGTCTCGTTGAAAATCCTGGTCATCCCAACCTTCTTACCAATTAACCCCTGCATATCACACCCATCTTCTTTTTGATGATTTCGCCGGACCTTAACACATTCCGGCCCCGACATCACTTATATTATTACAGTAACATCAATATCCAAAACCGACAGGCAGGGCACGCCTTGCCTGTAACCGCCTCCGCCAATAACCGGCGCTTATACCTTGATCTCTACGTCGACGCCGGCCGGGAGGTCCAGCTTCAACAGCGAGTCTACGGTCTGCGGCGTCGACTCAAGTATGTCTATCAGCCTCTTGTGCACCCGGATCTCGAACTGCTCGCGCGACTTCTTGTTCACGTGAGGAGAACGGAGGACGGTATAGATCGTCTTCTCGGTCGGCAGTGGTATGGGCCCGGAAATACGGGCGCCCGTCCCCTTGGCTGTACGTACAATATCCGACGCAGACTTGTCTAAGATATTGTGGTCAAACGACTTCAATCGGATACGTATTCTTTCTCCCGGCATATTCAACGCGCTCCTCTTCTCTTTAATGCTATAAATAATTAGGTATATTCCAACATTCGGGAACAGACAGCATCCCGGCAAATTTCTTAAATATACTATATGCGCCCAATCCTGCGCAATATTTCGTCTCGAATATTTTTACCGGCAGCCTCATACCTGTCGAGCTGCATCGTGTAGACAGCCCGCCCCTGACTCAAAGACCGTAGCGCAGTAGCGTATCCGAACATTTCAGAAAGCGGGGCAAAACCGCTCACTACCTGGACATCCTTGCGGGCATCTATCCCGAGGACCTTCCCCCGCCGGCTGTTGAAGTCGTTTATAACCGACCCCATATACTCGGCGGGAACCACCATTTCGACGCTCATTATCGGCTCAAGGATCGCCGGGCCCGCTTTCGCGCACGCCTCCTTGAAAGCCATGCTTGCCGCTATTTTAAAACCGATTTCGGTTGAAATATCTACATTAAAGGCCGCTGACTTAAGCGTTACGCTTACCCCTGCCACCTGAAATCCCGACATCATCCCCCCGCCGGCCGCTTCAACTATCCCCTGCCTGACCGCGCTTACGAACTCGGGCGGAAGGGTTTCCGGCGGTACTTTATTTTCAAACTCAATCTCCCGCGAAGCTTCGATTGAGCCGATACTTATCGTTACATGACCGTGGTGGCTCTTGCCGCCCACTAACTGGCTAAACTCGTACTCCTGCACCGCAGAGGCGGATACCGTCTCCTTGTATGATACCTGCGGCTTCCCTACGTGTACGCCGACGTTAAACTCCTTTATCAGCCTGTCGACCAGAATCTCAACGTGAAGCTCCCCCATACCGGAGATGAGCCTCTGCCCGGTCTCGCTGTCGACCCTCACCAGGCAGGTTGGGTCTTCGTCAACCAATCTCTCAAGGGCCTGATTCAGTTTCTCCTCGTCCGCCGTGCTCCTGGGCTCTATCGCCCTCGACAGCACCGGATCGGGAAATGACATCCTTTCAAAGATCACCGGGGCGTCAAGATCGCATATCGTGTCCCCCGTCGTCGTTTCCCTCAAACCTACAAGGCCAACTATGTCCCCGGCTTCCATGGACTGCTCCGCGTGCCTCTTGTTCGAGTGCATACGGAAAATCCTTGTCGCCCTCTCCTTCGTCTTCAGCCGGGGGTTGTAAAGGGCGGTTTTGAACCCCGCCGTCCCCGAATATACCCTCGCGTATACCAAACGCCCGACATGCTGGTCGGAAGCTATCTTGAATACGAGGGCCGAAAAGGGCTGCTTCGTATCCGGCAGCCTGTCCACCGCGTCTTCGGTACCGGGCTTCATCCCGACAACCGCTCCCCTGTCTATGGGGGACGGCAGATAGCAGATGACCGCGTCAAGCAACTGCTGTATACCTTTATTTTTGAAAGACGACCCGCAAAGGACCGGACAAATTTTNCCCGCCAACACCCCCTGCCTGAGCGCCGTCCTTATCAAATCTTCGCTGAACTCCTCGCCTTCCAGCATCTTCGCCATCAGCTCATCACTAAAATCAACCGCCGCCTCAAGCATCTCCTCCCGGCGCCGGTTCGCTTCGCCCATATATTGGGAAGGTATCTCCCCCGTAGTGACTTTCGCGCCCTGCGTCTCTTCATCGTACCGATATGATTTCATGCCTACAAGGTCGATAACCCCCTCGAACCTGTCTTCGGCCCCCATCGGAATCTGAACCGCCACCGCCTTAATCGCGGTAAATTTGCGGCCCATGGCCCCTATGCAACCGTCAAAATCCGCTCCGACGCGGTCCATCTTGTTTACATAGGCTATCCGCGGAACGCGGTACCGATCAGCCTGCCTCCAAACCGTCTCCGACTGAGGCTCTACGCCACCGACGGAATCGAACACGGCAACCGCCCCATCCAAAACTCTCAAAGAGCGCTCCACCTCTATCGTGAAATCTACGTGGCCGGGCGTATCAATTATGTTGATACGGTGGCCCTTCCATTCACACGTGGTGGCTGCGGAGGTTATTGTAATCCCCCGCTCCCTCTCCTGTATCATCCAGTCCATGACCGTATTACCGTCGTGAACCTCGCCCATACGGTGCAAAATTCCGGTATAGAACAGTATTCTTTCCGTCGTGGTCGTCTTGCCCGCGTCTATATGGGCCATTATACCTATATTTCTGACGGCCGGCAACTCAAACTTTTTACTGCTCTCTTCCTCCGCCATCAGCGCCGCACCCGCTATTAATAACGGAAGTGGGCAAACGCCTTGTTCGCTTCCGCCATTTTGTGGGTGTCGATCTTCTTCCTGATCGCGCCGCCCTCGTTCTTTGAGGCCTGAATAAACTCATTTGCGAGCTTCTCGGCCATACTCTTCTCGGAGCGCTGCTTGGCGTAGCCGATCAGCCAGCGGATCGCCAGAGAGACGCGCCTTTCGGGCGATACCTCAATGGGGACCTGATAGTTGGCGCCGCCTATACGGCGCGACTTAACCTCAAGCACGGGCTTCACGTTCTCAACGGCCTTCTTGAATACGGAGAGCCCCTCCTGACCGGTACGCTGCCCGGCCATCTCCACAGCGGAATAAAAAATGTTCTCCGCGAGACGCTTCTTGCCGCTACGGGTAACATTGTTTATAAATTGAGTCACCAAAGCGCTGTTAAACTTCGGGTCCGCCGTAATTTCACGTTTTTCTGCATTTCTTCTTCTGGACATAATCTATTCCTATTTGGCCTTCGGCCTCTTGACGCCGTACTTGGAACGGCTGCGTTTACGGTTCTGAACACCCTGCGTATCGAGAGCGCCGCGGATGATGTGGTAGCGTACGCCGGGAACGTCTTTAACGCGGCCGCCCCTGATGAGCACAATGGAGTGCTCCTGCAGGTTATGCCCCTCGCCAGGAATATAGGCGTTTACTTCCATATGGTTGGTCAGGCGCACGCGGGCCACCTTGCGAAGCGCCGAATTCGGCTTTTTAGGCGTGGTTGTGAACACACGGGTACAGACACCGCGCCGCTGCGGACAACTATGCAACGCCGGCGACTTGCTCCGGTTTTCGAGGGCCTCACGCCCCTTTCTGATTAACTGACTAATCGTTGGCACTACTGACTCCTCCATCTATCGGGGCGGCAAAGCGCCCCCCATAGGGTAAAAATTAGCCGTCTTAAATATAAAAGACAGTCCTATAATATAATACATTCAAAACAAATTTACAAGCATTTTGTGTTTTTTTTGCATTTTTTTAAAAATAAAGCAAAAAAAACATCAAAATTCGATAAAATCGTCACTGGTTTCATGCTCAGTAACCTCTACTATGTCGGTCTCGAGGTCTTTCACCTTGAGTTTCCGGTACATACGCGACCCTGTNCCCGCCGGGATCAGGTTGCCCATAATCAGGTTCTCCTTGAGGCCGGAGAGGGTGTCTATCTTGCCCTCAACCGCAGCCTTAGAGAGGACTTTTGTGGTCTCCTGGAACGACGCGGCGCTCAGGAACGACTCGGTCGTGAGCGACGCCTTCGTGATACCCAAAAGCAGCGGCGTGAATGTCGCCGACTCGCCACCCTCGGAAACCACCAGTTCGTTGGCCTTGCGCAACTCCTTGCGGTCGACATCGTCCCCCTCAAGGAAATCGGTGCTGCCCGACTCCTTGATGCGCACCTTGCGCAGCATCTGCGACACGATAACCTCAACGTGCTTGTCGTTGATGGTCACGCCCTGCAGACGGTAGACCGCCTGAATCTCGTTGAGCATATACTCCTGAACGGCGTTCTCTCCGAGGATGCGCAGGATATCGTGCGGGTCAATAGCGCCCTCGCATAGACGGTCGCCGGCCTTGACCCTGTCGCCCTCGTGGACGCGCAGGTGTTTGCCGAGCGGTATAAGGTACTCCCTCGTCCCGCCGTATTCATCCTTAACAATGAGTTTGCGGTTGCCGCGCTCGGTATCACCAAACGATACGGAACCGTCAATTTCCGAGACGACCGCCGAATCCTTGGGCCTGCGCGCCTCAAACAGTTCCGCGACCCTGGGCAAACCGCCTGTAATGTCCCGGCTCTTCGCGCCGCTCTCACGCGGAATCTTCGCCAAAATGGCGCCGGCCTCAACCGCGTCCCCATCCTTCACCTGCAGGAAGCTGCCCGCCGGTACGGAGAGGCTGGCTACGCGCGTTTCGCCATCGTAAACCAGAATGCTGGGGTTCAGCTTGCGCTCCTTGTGCTCAATGACGACAAAGTTCGTAACACCCGAACGCTCATCGTCGCGCTCCTCGAATGTTTCATCCTCAATGAGGTCCGAGAACCTGACGGTGCCCGCCTGCGGCGTGAGGATAACGTTATTATAGGGGTCCCAGGTAAACAGATGGTCCCCCTTCTTCTCTATGGGATTGTAGGTAACCTTGTCACCGTCGGNAATCTTGAGGATTGCGCCGTATGGGATATCGTAGCGGTTACGCTCGCGTTCGGCGTCATCCAAAACCACAACCACGCCATCACGGCTCATTACAACATTGCTGTCGATAACCTTATTGTCAACCTCGCGCTTCGCGACCACAGTCTCAACATTTATCAACTTGACAGTACCGTTGATTCTGGCCATCTCGTAAGACTTGCCGACGAGGCGCGACGACGTACCGCCGATGTGGAACGTACGGAGCGTGAGCTGCGTACCCGGCTCGCCAATGCTCTGCGCGGCCATGATGCCGACCGCTTCGCCTATATCAACCCGTTTGCCGGTGGCAAGGTTGCGCCCGTAGCAAAGCTGGCAGACGCCGAATTCCGATTCGCAGGTGAGAACCGATCGGTTCATAACGGATTCGATGCCGGCCGATTCAATACGCTTCGCCAACGTCTCGTCAAGCAGCGTATTCGCGGGGCAAATCACCTCTTCACTGACAGGATCGTACACATCCTCCAGCGTAACGCGGCCGAGCAGACGCGACGCGAGCGGCGCAATAACATCGTCTCCCTCTTTGAGCGCCTCTATGTAGATGCCCTTCGAGGTGCCGCAATCGATTTCGGAGATAACAACGTCCTGCACTACGTCAACAAGGCGGCGCGTGAGATAGCCGGCGTCGGCGGTTTTCAGCGCCGTATCCGCCAGGCCCTTTCGCGCACCGTGCGTGGAGATAAAATACTCAAGAACCGTCAGGCCGTCCTTAAAGCAGGAGATGATCGGGTTCTCGATGATTTCACCGACGGCGCCGGTGATCTTCTTCTGCGGTTTCTGCATGAGGCCGCGCATACCGGCAAGCTGCTTGATCTGGTCCTTGCTGCCCCTGGCCTGCGAATCCATCATAATATAAACCGGATTAAACCCGCCCCTGTCAAGTTCAAGGCACTCGTACATCTTATCGGCGATCTGGTTGGTCGTATGCGTCCACAAGTCGATCAGTTTGTTATACCGCTCGCCCTCGGTGATGATGCCGCGGTCGTACAGTTTCCTGATGTGGTCAACGGTCTCATTCGACTTGTCGATGATCTCCTTCTTCTCTTCGGGGATGACCAGGTCATCGGCGCCGAACGTGATCCCGGCCCGGGTCGCGTACTCATACCCCAGCGCTTTAATACTGTCGAGAAAGACGCAGGTCGCCTTGGTCCCCGTAGCGTCATATACGCGTTGTATCAGCTGCTGGACACGCTTCTTGTTAAGCAGATCGTTCACAAACCCGATCTCATCGGGAACAACGGCATTGAAAACAACGCGGCCCGGAGTCGTTTCGATGAGCTGGCCCTTGTGACGCAATTTGATTTTTGCGTGTATGTCAAGCTGCTTGTCGGCAAGGGCGTGCTGCNCCTCGGCGGCATCGCTGAAGGCGCGCCCCTGACCCTTGCGGTCCGGCGACATCTTCGTCAAATAGTAGATGCCGAGAACGATGTCCTGCGTAGGCGTCATTACCGGGTGGCCCGACGCGGGGCTTAACAAATTGTTCGCCGAGAGCATAAGAAAACGGCACTCAAGCTGCGACTCGAACGAGAGCGGAACGTGCACGGCCATTTGGTCGCCGTCAAAGTCGGCGTTGAAAGCCGAGCAGACGAGCGGGTGCAGACGGATCGCCTTTCCTTCTACAAGTACAGGAAAAAATGCCTGAATACCGAGGCGGTGAAGCGTAGGGGCGCGGTTGAGCAGTACGGGGTGATCCTTGATTACCTCCTCAAGAATATCCCAAACCTCAGGGCGTTCCTTCTCAACGAACTTCTTCGCGCTCTTGACCGTCTGTACCAGCCCCTTTTCCTCAAGTTTCTGAATGACGAAAGGCTTGAAAAGCTCAAGAGCCATAAGCTTGGGCAATCCGCACTGATGTATCTTCAGTTCCGGCCCGACAACGATGACGCTGCGGCCTGAATAGTCTACACGCTTACCGAGCAGGTTCTGACGGAAACGCCCCTGCTTGCCTTTCAACAGATCACTCAATGATTTTAATGGGCGCTTGCCCTCACCCTTAACCGAAAACGACCTGCGGCCGTTATCAAACAATGTATCGACAGCTTCCTGAAGCATCCTCATCTCGTTGCGGAGAATAACATCGGGAGCCTTGATCTCCAAAAGCTTCTTGAGGCGGTTGTTCCTGTTGATGACGCGGCGGTAAAGATCATTCAAGTCTGACGTCGCGAAACGTCCGCCTTCAAGCGGCACCAGCGGCCTGAGATCGGGCGGCAACACGGGCAGGACCTGCAAGACCATATTTCTGGGATCGTTTTTGGATCTGTTAAACGCTTCCGCGATACGCAGACGCTTAAGGTGCTCCTGACGCTTCTGCTCCGACAGTTCGTTCTTTATCTTCACGCGCAGGTCGTAAACCAGTTCCTCTACGTCAAGCGAGCCCAAAAGCTCAAGTATGGCCTTGCCGCCCATCTGCGCGTCGAACTGCTTGCCCTGATCCTGCAACTCGAAGTACTCATCTTCGGTTAAAAGCTGGCCGCGCTTCAAATTTGTGTTGCCGGNATCTATAACCACGTAAGACTCGTAGTAAATAATGCGCTCAAGCGTAGTGCTCTGCAGGTTTAAAAGGTTGCTGATATGCGACGGGACGCTCTTCAGAAACCAGATGTGAACAATGGGCACCGCAAGCTCAATGTGGCCCATGCGCTCGCGCCTGACCTTTGAGTGCGTTACCTCAACACCGCAACGATCGCACACCACGCCCCTGTAGCGGATGCGCTTGTACTTGCCGCAGTTACNCTCCCAGTTACGGACCGGGCCGAATATCTTTTCACAAAACAAGCCATCCCGCTCCGGCTTAAATGAGCGGTAATTGATGGTCTCCGGCTTTGTAACCTCGCCATAAGACCAGTTACGGATGGTTTCGTGGGACGCGAGCTTAATCGAAACGCCCGTGATCTCCTGCGTCTTTCTGTCTAACTGACCCATTTCCGACATTTTTACNCCCCCCCATCCTCTTCGAGAACCCAGTCAAAGTCAAGCGCGAGCGCCTTGATCTCCCTTACCAAAACCTTGAACGACTCCGGTATACCGGCGGGCGGGGCGTTTTCCCCCTTGACAATCGCCTCGTATATCTTCGAGCGTCCGGTCAGGTCATCGCTCTTGACCGTCAAAATCTGCTGCAGCGTGTACGCCGCGCCGTAAGCCTCAAGCGCCCACACCTCCATTTCGCCGAAACGCTGGCCGCCAAACTGCGACTTGCCGCCAAGGGGCTGCTGCGTAACGAGCGAATAGGGGCCTATAGAACGCGCGTGAATCTTGTCGTCAACCAAATGGCAGAGCTTCATCATGTATATGGGACCCACCGTGACCTCGTGGTCAAATGGCTCACCGGTGCGGCCGTCCCTGAGCTGGATTTTTCCGCTCTCCGGAAGATTCGCTTTCTTCAGCTGCTCCACCACATCCTCATAACTCGCGCCGTCAAATACCGGCGTGGCGATCGTCTCGCCGAGCTTCGCGGCCGCCCACCCCATGTGCGTCTCCAGAATCTGGCCGACATTCATTCGGGAAGGAACACCCAGCGGATTGAGAATGATATCTATAGGCGTGCCATCGGGCAGGTACGGCAGCTCCTCAACGGGGAGTATCTTCGATATAACGCCCTTGTTGCCGTGGCGGCCGGCCATCTTGTCGCCGACCGAGAGCTTGCGCTTCTTGGCTACATAAATCTTTACCAGCTGGAGAACACCTGGCTTAAGCTCGTCGCCGCGAACAACCTTGTCGATCTCCTTGTCAAGCTTGTCCTCTTTCTTGGCGATAAGGTCATTGGCCTTATAGAGCNCCTCTTCGGCCAGCTTGCTCTTATCGGGCTCCTGACACAGGCCGTCCTTAAAGGATATCGCCATGAAATCAAGTTTGGCCAGATTCGTTTTCGTCCACTTCTTGCCGGCGGGAACAATCACTTCACCGGTGTGGGAGTTTGCGATCTCGCATGACACGGTATCGGTCAAAATCTCCACAAGGCGCTCAAGCCTTACCCTGCTTATCTCAAGTATCTCTCTCCCTATCTCTTCCTTGAGGTCATCGATGCGCTTTCTGTCTTTCTTTTTAGATCGCTTGTCGCGCTCCTTGCGGAAGTATACGCGCGTGTCGATAACCACGCCCTTGAGTCCGGGAGGGGCCTTGAGCGACGAATCGCGTACATCGCCGGCCTTGTCGCCGAAAATGGCCCTTAAAAGCCTCTCTTCGGGGGAAAGCTCGGTCTCGCCCTTGGGGGTTACTTTACCAACGAGAATGTCGCCGGGCTCCACCTCGGTGCCGATCCTTATAACGCCGCTCTCGTCGAGGTTGCGCAGAGCTTCGTCGCTCACGTTCGGTATCTCGCGCGTAAGCTCTTCGGGGCCGCGCTTGGTGTCACGCACTTCCGTTTCGAAAACCTCGATATGCACGGACGTATAAACGTCTTCGGCAACCAATTTTTCGGAGATGATGATCGCGTCTTCAAAATTATAGCCGCGCCACGGCATAAACGCCACCATCACGTTTCTTCCCAAAGCCAGCTCGCCCTTGCTCGTCGCGTGGCCGTCGGCCAAAACCGTTCCGGCCTCAACCTTCTGCCCCTGCTTGACGCAAACTTTCTGGTTGATTGTAGTGTCCTGATTCGACCGCTCGAACTTGACTAACTCGTACGAGTCGAACTCCGTCAGCCCGAGAATGTCATTGGCATCTCTGTCTGTCTTGCGGATAACGATTTTCGTCGCGTCAACTTTCTCTATTATACCGGCATTTTTGGCAATGATCATGCACCCGGAGTCGACGGCGGCGCGGCCCTCAAGGCCCGTACCCACAAAAGGGGCCTCGGTACAGAGCAGAGGCACGGCCTGACGCTGCATGTTCGAACCCATCAGAGCGCGGTTCGCATCATCGTGCTCAAGGAACGGGATCAGGCCGGCGGCAATGCTCACAAGCTGCATCGGCGACACGTCCATATAAGTCACCTCTTCGGGGGTAACCATCAAAAAGTCTCCCCTGTAGCGCGCAAAGAGCAGCTTTTCGGTAATCTTTCCTGTACCGTGATCGCGCGGCGTGTTGGCCTGTGCGATTATGTAGTTATCCTCCTGATTGGCCGTCAGATAATCTATCTGGCCGGTGATGACGCCGCCCTCGACCTTCTGGTACGGAGTCTCGATAAACCCGAATTCGTTGACATGCGCGAACGTGCTAAGCGACGCGATGAGGCCGATGTTCGGGCCTTCAGGCGTCTCGATGGGGCACAGGCGGCCATAGTGGGTATGGTGTACGTCGCGAACTTCAAAGCCGGCTCTCTCTCTTGTCAAACCGCCGGGACCCAGCGCGCTGACGCGGCGCTTGTGCGTAAGCTCGGAAAGCGGGTTCGTCTGATCCAGAAACTGCGAGAGCTGGCTGGAACCGAAGAACGCCTGCACCACTGTTGATACAGTTCTTGCGTTTATCAGGTCCTGCGGCGTGATATTTTCGGTGTCGCGCAGACTGAGACGCTCCCTTATCGTGCGGACCATTCTCGTAAGCCCCACCGTAAACTGAGCGGCCAGAAGCTCCCCCACAGAACGGACACGGCGGTTGCCGAGATGGTCGATATCGTCGATAAACCCGTCACCGGCGTTCAGTTTGATCATATACTTGTACGCCTCGACGAAATCTACGGGCGAGAGCGTGTTTATCCCTTCGCCGTCGGGATGAGTAACGTTAAGGCGCGTATTTACGCGGTAACGCCCCACGCTGCCGAGGTCGTAGCGCTTGTCGTCGAAGAACGCGCGCTGCACGAGGTTGCGGGCAACCTCCACTGTGGGCGGATCGCCAAGCCTCATAGTCGCGTATATATGGAACAAAGCCTCTTCTTCGTTCTTGGTCGGATCGACTTTCAGCGTTTCGAGGATGATCCTGTTTTCGTCGCTGTCCAAATCTCCGACCAAAACCTCGATCTCCTCTACGCCCTTTTCGGCCAGCTTCTTGAATTTATCTTCATTGATAACCTCGGACGCGTCCATGACAATCTCGCCGGTCTCCTCGTCAACAACCTCCCTGGCGAGTACGCGGCCCAAAATCGAACCGCCGCTGTTTTTGTCGACCTTTACAGTCTCTTTCTGGTAGAACAGGTTGATGATCTCGTTATTGGTAGAGTACCCGAGGGCGCGCAGAAGCACCGTTGCCGGCATCTTTTTGCGCCTGTCGATATTGACGGTAAGCACATCATCGACATCAAGCAGGATTTCCACCCACGACCCGCGCTGCGGGATGATCCTTGCCGTAAGCAGTTTTTTGCCGTTGAGGTGGACAACCTCATCGAAAGTTATACCGGGCGACCTGTGCAGCTGACTGACGATCACGCGCTCGGCGCCGTTTATCACGAACGTGCCACGCTCCGTCATCAGAGGGATCTCGCCGATGTAGACCTCGTTTGATATCTTTTCAACAAATTTTCTGGCCTCGCCCTCCGGCTCGTAAACGACAAGCGACATATCTACCTTGAGCGGCGCGGCGAAAGTCATTCCGCGCTCTTTGCACTCCCTCAGGTTGTATTTGGGAATACCGAGCTTGTAGCCGTCATACTGGAGTTCGTAATACCCCTTCACGTCGTTGACCGGAAAGAGGCTTTCGAACGCGCCGTGAAGCCCCTCTTTCTTGCGCAGACGCGGCGGCGTGTCCGGCTGAAGAAAGCCCTCGTAAGATTTGGTTTGAATCTCAAGAAGGTTCGGCAGATCCGTTACCCGCTTTATGCGAGAGTAACTTTTTCTATCTGTCATCAAATAGTCCTTTTTTATTTATGACTTAAAGTATCGCACTGAAATACAGTATTACCGCATTCCCCAATAAAGACACGGAAAGACACAGCACGCCCCGCAAGCGAAGCGCACTGTGTCGCCCTCCGAAACCATGCGCTATTACCCGCACAGTGCGTTACTTTATAACGACTTTTCCGCCGACTTCCTCAATCTTCTTCTTGATTGACTCAGCCTCATCCTTCGAGCAAGCCTCCTTGATCGGCTTAGGAGCGCCCTCAACCAGAGTCTTGGCTTCCGCAAGGCCCAGGCCGGTAATCTCGCGAACGACCTTGATGACCTTGATCTTCTCGGCGCCAAAGCTTTCGAGTATCGCGTCAAACTCGGTCTTCTCCTCTTCAGCGGCAGCGCCGCCGCCGCCTGCGGCGGGCATAGCGGCCATGGCCACAGGGGCCGCAGCCTTAACATCAAACTTTTCCTCAATCGCCTTGATCAGGTCAGAAAGCTCAAGCACGGTCATGTTACCGATTGCTTCTACGAATTGATCTTTTGTGAGAGTAGCCACAACTTACCTCCATTAATATGTAATTGTTAATTGTTTCGTTTTTTGCGTNACGCTCGCCATTATTGGCGTATCACCACCGTACAACCGCTTTTATTTTATGACGAAGACGCATCCGCTTGCCGGGCGTCATCATCGTACAATCAATACAAACTACGCGCCTTTTTTCTCCTTAACGGCCTCCAGCGTCCCGACAAACGTCGAGAGGATGCCGTTGAGCACGCCGGCCATATTGCCGATGGGCGCCTTCATCACACCCAACAGCTGCGCCAGAAGCACCTCGCGGCTCGGCAGATCCGCCAGTTTTTCCGCCTGCGCGCCGGTGAACGTAGACCCGTCCACATAAGCGGCCCTTAGCTCAAGGAGATCCTTGAGGTCCTTGCGGAAGTCGCGTAAAATTTTCGCAGGAACAGTGCTGTCTTTGGGCGCAACGGCAACCGCCGTAGGACCCTTGAAGTACGGGTTGAGGGTTTCTATACCCACCCGCTTGCACGCCTCCTTCGCCAACGTGTTTTTAACAACGATATACCGAACACCGCTCTTGCGCAGCTCATTACGCAGGCGCGTCACCACCTCGACCGTAATCTTGTGATTATCGGTGATGTAGATGCCGGCCGCGTTCTTGAACTCCCGCTCGAGGTCTTCGATTACCGCAGTTCTCTCCGCACGTGTTGACATTTTCCCACACCTTCTGATTGTTTATATTTCGCACCCTGTCACATCCGGCCAAAACATCTCTTAATGACAACGTATTGACAAAACGGCAAAGAGCATTAATTCAAAATTACCGCCGCCACTGCCTACAGCTTCAGGTCGTTGGGGTTGATCTTCAGCCCCTGGCCCATAGTGCTCGTAATGGTTACCTTCTTCAGGTACTGGCCCTTCGCCGTCGCGGGCTTTGCCTTGTTGACCGCGTCCATCAGGGCGCGGGCATTGTCAAGCAGTTTCTGAACGTCAAACGAGAGCTTGCCTATGGGGGCGTGTATGACCGCGCCCTTGTCTACGCGAAACTCCGCCTTACCCTTCTTGAGCTCTTTAACAGCCTTGCCGACATCCATAGTAACCGTACCCACTTTGGGGTTCGGCATAAGCCCCCTCGTACCGAGGATCTTACCGAGCTTTCCGACGACCTTCATCATGTCGGGCGTCGCGACGACCGCGTCGAAATCGAGCCAGCCGCCCTGAATCTTCTCGGCGATATCGTCGCCGCCGGTGTAATCGGCGCCCGCCTCCTTCGCCTCCGCCTCCTTTTCGCCCTGCGCGAATACGAGGACGCGGACCGTTTTGCCCAAACCGTGCGGCAGAACAGCTGCGCCGCGGACAGCCTGGTCGCTCTTGCGGGGGTCTACGCCAAGGCGAATCGCCATCTCAACCGTCTCATCGAACTTGACGGTCGAATTGGCCTTGAGGAACTCAACCGCCTCGACGGCGCCGTACTCTTTAAGCTTGTCTACCTTCGCGTATGCCGCGTTGTATTTCTTACCATGTTTCATTTCTATATTACTCCATAAGCAATAATTATCGGTTATTCCCGGTTACAGATTGCGCGCCGCCGGTTTATTATTCGGTATTGATGCCCTTGACAACATCAGCACCGCATTTTATCCGTATTGACAGTGCCGCCAACGCACCGCCCATACATTCCCGTCAACCGCCTGTTACCGCGCGGGGGCAACTTGCCGCCCGTTAATCTATCGTAACGCCCATGCTGCGAGCGGTCCCGGCAATGATATTCATAGCCGCTTCCACGCTTGCCGCATTGAGGTCCGCCATCTTCATCTCTGCGATCTTCTTCAGCTGCGCTTTGGACATCGAGCCGACTTTCTCCTTATTGGGAACGCCGGAACCCTTGTCCTTGCCGATCTCTTTCATAATGAGGACGGCCGCAGGCGGCGTCTTTGTTATGAAAGTGAAAGAGCGGTCGGAGTAGACCGTGATGATGACCGGAATCGTCATACCGCCGGAGTCCTTGGTCTTGGCGTTGAACGCCTTACAGAACTCCATGATATTGACACCCTGCTGGCCGAGCGCAGGGCCAACCGGCGGAGCCGGTGTAGCGGCGCCGCCCGTTATCTGCAATTTAACCTGTCCTACTACTTTTTTAGCCACCTTACAAGCTCCTTTTCTACCAAACCGACGCATCCCTCTTCCGGGACACGAAAATATCATTACATACCAACCGGCGCCCTTGACAACACCGGTACCACAACAGCACCAAACCATCCCAACCTGTTAACGCCGTCGGCATCACCGGTTCTTATATCTTAACTGACGCCCTTGACAACATCAGAGATTTTCAAAGATTTTCAAATTTATCAGCTAATAGGCGCAACGTGCACGAAATCGACCTCAACAGGCGTTGACCTGCCGAATACGCTGACCATAACGTTGACCTTGCCCTTTTCGGGGTAGACCTTGTCGACCACGCCGTCGAAGTCCTTGAACGGCCCCTCTTTAATCTTAACCGCGTCGCCTACCTCGAAAGGCACCTCGGACACAGGCGACCGCGGGCCCTTATCGGCCGTCTGACCCAAAATCCTGCGCGCTTCATCTTCGCGCAGCGGCTGCGGCTTCTGCCCGCCCACAAAACCGGTAACGCCGGCAGCGGCAGTCACTAAGTGCATGGTCTCCCGCGTAAGCGCCATCTCTATAAGCACATATGACGGGAAGAACTTGCGCGTGGTCTTGACCTTCTTGCCGTTCTTCACCTGCACAACATCCTGCGTGGGCATAAGGACCGTCTTTATCTGCTCGCCATACTCACCCGAATCGATAATTCCGTTCAGATAGTCAAAGACTTTGGTCTCCTGACCTGAGTAGGTATGCACCACATACCACCTGAGTTCTGCGGTATTTTCGCTTGCCGCCATCTGTTACCGCGCCCCCAAAAACAGGCCCATCACAAACTGAAGGCCCAAATCACACCCATAGATGTATGCCGCCATCACTATGCTCAGGCAGATAACAAGGGTGGTCGCACCCGTCACATCCTTCTGCGTAGGCCAGTTGACCTTGATCATCTCGGCCTTAACATCCTTCAAATACTGAACCATCTTATTCATAATAGATTCCCATTATCTACAGGCCCGGAGGGAGTCGAACCCCCAGCCCTCGGTTTTGGAGACCGATGCTCTGCCAATTGAGCTACGGACCTATGATTATTTCGACTCTTTGTGCGGAGTCCTCTTCCGCTCAAAGGGACAAAACTTTATAAATTCCACGCGAGCGGAATGCTTGCGCTTATTTTTGGTCGTTTCATAGTTACGCTGCTTGCACGATGTACACTCAAGCGTAATTCTCTCTCTGGGCATAATACCACGTCCGCTTCATTAATTGTTTTGTGTGTTGCGGATAAACATTGCGGGCGCACCCGCCGCGAATCCGCGCATACACGTTATTATTATCTCCGTACCGCCTGACGAATACACCAATACATCCGCACATCCAGATTAAGGATGAGCGCACGGCTAACGTGCGCCCATCCCACTTATTCAATATTGCCGATTACGCAATGATATCCGTAACAACGCCGGCACCGATGGTACGGCCGCCCTCACGGATAGCGAACTTAAGCCCCTTGTCCATAGCTACGGGGGCGATAAGCTCGACTATGATCTCGGCATTGTCGCCGGGCATAACCATCTCCACGCCTTCGGCCAGCTTAATAGCGCCGGTCACGTCCGTAGTACGGAAGTAGAACTGCGGGCGGTAGTCGCTGTAGAAAGGCTTGTGGCGGCCGCCTTCGTCTTTGGTAAGCACGACCACCTCGGCCTTGAACTTCTTGTGCGGGGTGATGGTGCCGGGCTTGGCCAGAACCATACCGCGCTCGATCTCGTTCTTGTCCATGCCGCGCAGGAGCATACCGATGTTGTCGCCGGCCTCCGCCTTTTCCATCAGCTTGCGGAACATTTCGACGCCAGTTACAACCGTCTTCTTGCGCTCTTCGCTCAGACCTACGCGCTCAACCTCGTCGCCGACCTTGACCGTACCGCGCTCTACGCGGCCCGTGGCAACCGTGCCGCGGCCGGTGATCGAGAATACGTCTTCGACCGACATGAGGAAGGGCTTGTCGACTTCGCGCTCCGGAGTGGGGACATAGCTGTCAACGGCGGCCATGAGGTCGAGTATGCACTGCGCCTTGGCGGGATCCTCAGGGTTCGTGAGGGCGCCAATGGCGCTGCCGCGAACGATGGGGGTCTTGTCGCCGGGGAAATCGTACTTGTCGAGGAGTTCGCGGACTTCCATTTCAACGAGGTCAAGCAGTTCGGGGTCGTCGACCACGTCTACCTTATTAAGGAATACTACGATATAGGGAACGCCTACCTGACGGGCGAGCAGGATGTGCTCCTTCGTCTGAGGCATCGGGCCGTCGGCGGCGCTGACCACAAGGATCGCGCCGTCCATCTGGGCGGCGCCGGTAATCATGTTCTTGACATAGTCGGCGTGACCCGGACAGTCGACATGGGCGTAGTGGCGGTTCTCGGTCGCGTACTCGACGTGCGACGTCGCGATGGTGAGAATCTTGGTTTCGTCACGGCGGCCCTGAGATTCGGAAGCCTTGGCGACTGAGTCGTACGGTACGTAGTTGGCGAGGCCCTTTGTCGACATAACGCGCGTAATCGCGGCAGTCAGGGTGGTCTTGCCGTGGTCCACGTGACCTATTGTTCCTACGTTAACGTGCGGCTTACCGCCTCTATCGAACTTTTCTTTGGACATTTGTACCTCTCAGGATATGGTGAATTGTTATATTTTTATCGACATATTTTTCCATTACAGTTTTACGAAAATAATATATGGCACAAATCAAGTCAAGTTTTTTTGAGCCGAAAAAAATTTACATACCCGGCGATGGTCCACAAGCGCCGGATATCCGCGTTTTTCTCCCCAAAATACAGCCCAGGACGGGGCTCGAACCCGTGAACCTCATCCTTACCAAGGATGTGCTCTACCTGCTGAGCTACCTGGGCGACTTGCACTGTCCAAGCGGGCAATGAGACTCGAACTCACAACAGCCACCTTGGAAGGGTGGAGCTCTACCATTGAGCTATACCCGCATAATTTCGATATGGGCAGGGGTGGTTTCGAACCACCGTAGGCCGGAGCCAATGGATTTACAGTCCATCCCCTTTAACCACTCGGGCACCTACCCAAACCTTATTATATCTACTGCCGGCAGAGGGACTCAAACCCCCGACCCTCCGATTACAAGTCGGAAGCTCTATCAACTGAGCTATACCGGCGGAGATGACCAAAACCACCGCTTTACCGCGGATTACGGGAAAACTTATCAAAGATAATATATGGTACTGACGGAAGTCAATACTTTTTTTTAATTTTTTTTCAGGGGCCAAAATAACGGTTTTTGTAATCAGACTCTGCCGGTAGGGGTTTAAACCACCCCATCCGCCCCCAAAAAGCGGGTTATTTCGTTATTTTGTCCACAATACCGTACTTTTTCGCTTCGTCAGCGGACATGAAGTAGTCGCGGTCGGTGTCCTCGGCTATCTTATTAAGCGTCTGGCCTGTGTGCGCGGCGAGTATCTTGTTCAGGTTCTCCCGCGTGCGCAGCATCTCCTCAGCCTGAATCTGGATATCGCTGGCCGGGCCGTACATATTCCCGGAGATCAGCGGCTGGTGGATGAGCACCCGCGCGTGCGGCCAAGCGGACCTCTTGCCCTTGGCCCCAGCGCAGAGAAGCACCGCGCCCATGCTGGCCGCCTGCCCCATCACCACGGTCGAAATGTCGCTTTTCGCGCCGCACATGGCGTCATAGACCGCAAGCCCCGAAGAGATCACTCCGCCCGGACTGTTTATATATATTGTAATATCCCCGTCACCGGCCCCGTCGAGGAAGAGAATCTTCTTGACGATCTCTTCTGCGCTGCGGTCGTGCACCTCACCCCAAAGAAAAATCTGCCGGCGCGCGAGGAACTGCTCCTCCATCTCGGAACCCACAAGCGCGGCCTTCATGGTCGCCAGAAAGTCTGCGTTATTGCCTTTGGCCATCTGTACATCCCTATATTCATTATATATATGTGTAAACGCCGGCACACCCGTACCGATGTTTACACAATATAATAAATGGCAATGACGCAGTGCAAAAGAAAAAAAGTTTTTTACTCCATCTCCTCCCATACCCTCCTCGCATGCGTACACCCCTGCATCATATCCTGGACTAATATCGTGCGGTACACGAAGTTGCTCTTGCGCTCCAGCGAGTCTGTGAACTCCATAGAGAGAATATACGTAGTGCCGGGGGAGAAATTCTGGGTAGCTGACCATTTGCCCGTATTGGGGCTTACCCTCTGACTGTACTTTCGCAACCCCTCATCAAGGTACTCCGGCCGCGCCGTATAAACAATGTTGCCGACTATATGCCGGGTGCTGTTAATATCCTGCGGTATATTTACCGTTATTGTTGAATCCGCCGGAATCTGCGGGGACGAAAAGTGGATAAAACGCCACTTTATGACCCCAGACGCCATTTTTTTATTCAGCCTGTAGGCCAGCGCGTCAACAAAACACGGGCCTGACCCGCTTTCGGGCGGCCACTCCAGCGTTACCATGGGCATAACGGTGTCAATCTCGGCCACGGCAACCAGAACCTCGGTATCAGACCGGACATTCGCAACCCCCACCACAAGCCTGAGCGCCGCGGTATCGACGTATACGTACACCTCCGAGCCGTTGACCGTTACCCTGTCCAACCGCATATTCCGCTGCCCGCTGACATCGACGGTTATGGAAACCCCGCCGCCGTAGGGCACGGTAAACACCCGCTGCGGCAAAACCTCGGCCTCGCCGCCTTCCACATTCACGACGACGGTATAATCAGCGCTGATAACCGAAGTAAACCGCACAGACCGCCCCGGCGTCCTCCTGCCGGCAGTATCCTCCTGATAAACCGACACCGCAGTATTATGCCCGCCGCGGATAAACACCGATACGGTATCCTCAAGCGTTTTTATGACATCACCACCTATGTTCGTCAAGTCCCAGACCCAATAAACGCCTCTGTACCTCATCCCGCCGGCCCTGAAAGTATGGAAAGAACCGGTGTCGCTGACCGATACGCTGACGGGACTCACATCAATCTTCTCCTCGATCCGCACCAAAAACTCCTCCGCCAGCACAAAATCGCTCCCTTTCATGCCAACAAGCATACGCGCGGCGTGCGTGCCCGTGTCGGCGTAACTGAACGTCGCGGAGTAGTCCGGCGGGTAGAGCGGTATCAGCCCAAACCGCCCCAAATCTAAAGAAACCGCCTCAATATGCCTCAAATCCCCGGTACGCGGGAACGCCGTGAAGGTTACAGGATAGAGACAGTAATTGTTGAGCGCGTCGTCAATCCTCGTAACCATGTATGGAATCTCAATAGCGCTCAAAACGGTGGTATCGCAGCTGATCTCCATCTCACCGCCGATTATGGCAGTCAAACACACGGCCACCATGTCGTCAAAAAAAGCCGTGTCGGCGAATACAAGGGTGTCGGGCGGAGGGTCGTCGGGCAGGCCGTCGCCGGGGATTTTGGCGCAGCCGGCAGAAAAACCAAGGGACAAAAAAGACAACAGGGACAAAAATACAGATACTACAAAAAGCCGTTTGCAGAGAGAGTTCATCTTCTCCTCCTACTTGGAAAAAAGGTTTTGGTGATAATTTTGGGTAAAGCAAGGGTACGGCGGCAGCGGAAAAACTGCCGGTCGCGGGACTACGGTACGGTATAGAGATGTAAGAGAAGAACCTGAATCTTGTACTACGCAATCGCCAAGCCAGAATAGCAGGGCGCCGTGGGATTAGATCATATTAGATACAATACATCAATACTCCAGTAAACCAATACATCAATACGTCCAAATACATTCAAATGCATCAAATCAAAAAGTCAAAATCAAAATCAAAGTCAAAAACTTTAAAGTCAAAGTCAAATTCTATTTATGGGCGGGGGCTGTGCCCCCTTTTGACAGGGGGGCACAGCCCCCCCGCAACGCCCCCCTCTTTTCGCAAAGGCAAAATCAATGTCAACAGCATCATATATATCTATAATATATCTAAAAATAGTATAATTATCTTTGCGTGTCAATAGTTTTGTTATTTTTTCAGGGATTTTGTCATTAATTATCCCTCCCCTCCGGAACCACCAAATCCCCTATTCTATAATAATAGCACAAATTTATACACTTTGGCGTTGCCTTTTTGTATATTTAGTAAAATTTTAAGCGAGGGATGTATCCATGATTCAGGAAAAATACAGGGTGTTGCCGGGGCCGGAGGGGTTTGTGCCTGTGACCGCCGCGCTTATGGGCGCCGTGCTGCCGGACGCGGGCGGGGCGTTCGTGGAAGGGGGGATCGTCCCTGAAACCGACGCTTTGGGGCTGATTGCGGAGAAACTGGCCAACGCGAAGAGGCCGGCAATCTGTCCCGGACCATTGCTTATGTGGCAGTGGAACGACGCCGTAGCCCCAAAGGCCGCCGCCGTAAGGGAGTTGGCCGGGGCGTGCGGGGCGAAGATCTACCCGATGCCGGACTACAGGTCTAAGAGCCCGCGGATCAACCCGGAGATCGAAATCAGCGTCAACCACCCGAACATCACCATATTACATAATGACATAGACGTATGCCTGTTTGCGGGCGTACACTCCCACTACGCGAACTTCGCGCTGCGGATGATAAGGGGCGGCACGTCCTGCTACACGATCTGCCTCAGCGACTACGCAGCATCCGACGAGGCGATGATATCGCTGCGCGACATTGACGCCGCAAAAATCGCCGCCATCACCACAAAAATCAAATCATCGACAGGGAGGTCATAGAACATGGCCGTAGTTGTCAATCAGGAAATATGCACCGGTTGCGGCATCTGCATAAAGGCGTGCCCCGAACCAAACGTCATTAAGCGCGTTGACGGCGGCAAGAAAGCCACCATCAACAAAATGTTTTGCAAGATGTGCCTGTTGTGCGCGTCTGCCTGTCCCCCAAAAGCAATCACTTCAGAGGGTTGATATAATGTCGATAACTCATACAAATTCGAACGCCGCAGGTACGGCGTCCTGTCCTAAGCAGAAAGCGGTAAGCCCTGAAGAGCTGCTTCTTAATGCCACGCGCTCGCGCGCTTTCATGACCGGCAGCGAGGCGGTTGCCGAAGCCGTCAGGCGCGCCGGTGTCGACATGGCCATCGCATATCCCATCACGCCGCAGAGCGAGAGTATGCACCTTACAGGCGACCTTTACGCGCAGGGGTATATTAAGGATTACTACCGTGCTGAGAACGAGTTTGCGGTAATGGCCGCGGTACACGGGGCGTCGCTGGGCGGCGGGCGCGTGTTCACGGCTACAAGCGGGCCCGGTACGCTGCGCGCGATGGAGATGTTCCCGGTGTGGGCGGGCTCGCGCCAGCCAATCGTCTGCGCGTTCATGTGCAGGGGCGTCGCGCTGCCGCCGTCCATACAGCCGGAGAATATCGAAATGGCCTTTCTGCTTGACACGGGGATGATAATGCTCCACGCCGAGAACGCGCAGGACTTTTTCGACTTCATCCTCGCCGGGTACGCTATCGCGGAGCAACCGGAGGTCCACATTCCCGTGGGAGTCTTCGCGGACGGATTTTTCGTAACTCACACGCGCGAAGTCATTATGCTGCCGCCTGATGATATCAAACTTGATGAATACAATCCCGACATCGCGCCGATACCGCCGTTTGATACTGAGCACGCGCCTATACGCATGGTGAGGGACCCGCTGCTCAACAAGTGCAACTTCGTCTCTTACGCCGCAAGCGCGAGCTGGCATCAGGAGGTTTTGGCCGCCGCCGAACGCGCGCGCAAACATATCAACAAATATATGGGCGGACTGATCGAAGTCGAAAACCCAGACGCTGATATAATGATAGTAGCATCCGGTACGGCGGTATCCCAAAGCCGCGAAGCCATAAGAACTATGGCGGAGCGGGACGGGATCAGGATCGGCCTCGTCAAGGTAAAATCCGTCCGCCCCTTCCCGGCTGCCGAAATAGCGCAGGCCACCGCCCACGCGTCAGCAATCATCATCCCCGAATTCAACGCCGGCGGGTGGCTGGCTCGCGATATTATGGGAACGATAGACAACAACAGCCGCGTCATAGCCGAACCAAGGGTGTTTGGCGGGATGTCGATGCCGGAGGAGATTATTATTGAGGTTGTTAAGAAGGCAAAAGGGATTAAGTAATAGTAAAGAAATCAGTTTGGGGTGTGGAGTTGGAAAACATTAATACAGGATATGCGATATGTCTAAGAGTATTATAACGCCGGCTAAAGAGTTTGAGGATGTGTTGACACCTGATTATAAGGACCTGGTTGATAACGGGCCCTATAACAGATCAACGCCTGTTACGGTTGATGATCTCGGCAGTTTTCGTGAGATTACCGAGCCGCACCCGCACTGCGCCGGATGCGGCGTGGCGCTGGGGATACGGTTGGGGCTTGCAAGCCTGCCGGCGCCGGAGGACACTATAATCATCGGCACGCCCGGCTGCGCCTACTTCGCGCTCACGCAGTCTGCCGTCCCCTACTCCTGTACCGCGTTCGGCAACCAGAACTCGGTAGCCACCGGCCTCAAAAGGATGCTCAGGGTCCGCCACCCGGACAAGGTCAAGGATGTGCTGGTAATGGTGGGCGACGGCGGCGTGGCGGACATCGGCCTCGACTACACGCTGCACTCGTGGTTCCGCAGGGAGAACATCGCAACGGTAATGCTTGACAACGAGGTATACGGCAACACGGGCGGGCAGGAGAGCGGGATGACGGTGCAGGGGGCGGTTCTGAATATGGCGCCTACGGGCAAAAAATTCCCGAAAATTCCCGTATTCGAACTGTCTAAAACATCAGGCTGCGTCTACGCCGTCAAAACAACGGTTGCAAGCCCCAAAAAGGTGGGGACGGCGATCAGGAGGGCGATATTGACAGCGCGAGAGGTTGGGCCTTCGTATGTGCAAATCTACACACCCTGCCCTACAAACCTGAAATTCTCGCCCGACAAGTCGCTTGAGTACGCCAAAGAAGTGGAAAAAACGTACTACCGGTACGAAGAATACATAACTGAGGAAGCGTCGGAGTATCTTCGCGGTATCGGGGAGTTGAAGTGTTGTTGATTTGTATAAGGCGCCTGTTATATAATCATCCGTGCGGTTTATTGCGTGATATCAGGCGCTTACGATAAGATTGTACAACTTTTTCAACGCCACACCACGATGACTGATACGGTTCTTGTCCTCCGAGTCAATCTGCGCGAATGTTTTATCAAAACCGTCCGGTATAAATAATGGATCATATCCAAAACCCCTATCGCCGGCGATCTTATCAATAATCCTACCCTCGCAGGTTCCCTCTGCGGTCAAATATGTATCGGCGCCTGTCCTCAAAACCAATACGCATTTGAATCTGGCGGTGCGGCGGCCTTCGGGGACATCCCTCAATTCATGCAACAGCTTTTCATTATTACGTGACGCAGTCGCCCCGTTTCCGCTGTACCTTGCGCTGATAACGCCGGGCGCGCCGCCCAATGCATCCACCTCAAGCCCGGAATCATCCGCAAGCGCCCATACGCCGCTTGTATTCCCGTACACCCAGTCGGCCTTGATCTTCGCGTTATCATAAAACGTAGACCCCGTCTCGGCGATATCGGGAACCGGGTTCCAGTGGTCGGCGAGGCTTGACACGGCGATATCCAGCCCAGCGAACATCTCGCGGAACTCCTTTACCTTGCCGGCGTTGCCCGTGGCGATTATTATCTCCGTCATTATAAAATCCTTATACGACGATATTCACTAATTTGCCGCGGACAACAATCACCTTGCGAACCGGCTTCCCATCCACAAGCGGCTTTATCTTCTCATGCGACAGCGCGGTTGCCTTCAATTCTTCCTCCGCCGCGTCGTGCGCGGCCATAAATTCCGCGCGGAGCTTGCCGTTTACCTGCACGACAACCGTGACCTCGCTGTCCTGCGTCATCGCCTCGTCCCACGCCGGCCATGGCGCATTTACGATGAACCCCTTTTCGCCGAGCATCTCCCACAATTCATCGCCGACATGAGGGGCATAGGGGCTGACCAACTTGACGAATGCCAACAAATCCTCTTTAGACGCGCCGTTTGTGCCAAGCTCGTTGACGAACTCCATCATGGCGGCTATGGCGGTGTTGAACTTCATCGCCTCCAAATCGCCCGACACCTTTTTGATTGTCTTGTGGCGGACGCGGATATTCTTATCATCCCCTACCCCGCCCTTCTCAACAAATTCATCAACCAACCGGTACAATCTGCGCAAAAACCTGCTGCATCCCTCAATCGCCCTGGGATCCCACGGTTTGGGCAGCTCAAACTCGCCCATAAACATCTCGTAGAGGCGTAAGACATCCGCACCATATTTAGCTACCACTTCGTCGGGATTGACGCCGTTGAGCTTCGACTTGGCCATTTTTTCTACCTCGACCTTCAACATCTCTCCCGTTGATTTCAGGTACGCAACGCCTTCCTTAAATTCGACCTCGGAGAATTCGTGGTACTTGCCGGCCTGATCCGTATATGTCGATGACAGCACTATCCCCTGATGCCGCAATTTCTTAAACGGCTCTTTTGTAGACACATGCCCCAAATCATACAGCACTTTGTGCCAGAAGCGAGCGTACAACAAATGGAGGACGGCGTGCTCCGCTCCGCCTACGTATAAATCGACATTCATCCACTGCTTCTCCACCTCTTTGCTCCACGGCTCCGTTTTATTTTTCGGGTCGAGATAGCGCAGATAATACCAGCACGACCCCGCCCACTGCGGCATCGTGTTCGTCTCGCGCTTCGATGGCGCGCCGCACTGCGGGCAGGCCGTCTTTACCCACTCGTCTATGTTGGCCAGCGGCGATTCGCCGGTGCCCGACGGTTCGTATCTATCAACCTCCGGGAGCATTACCGGCAGCTGGTCTTCGGGAACGGGAACGGTGCCGCAGGCCGGGCAATGGATAATGGGAATCGGCTCGCCCCAATAACGCTGCCTTGAAAAAATCCAATCCCTCAACTTATAGCTGACCGCCGCCTTGCCGCAATTCTTCTCCTCAAGCCACACGTTCATCCTGCGCTTCGCGTCATCCGTTGATAATCCGTTAATGAAATCGGAATTAACACTTATCCCCTTAGCCGTAAACGCCTTGCCGTCGTCAATCTTACCACCGTCAGCCGGGCCGACCACTTGCTTGATGGGAAGATTGAACCTGACCGCGAACTCATAGTCCCTGTCGTCGTGCGCGGGGACGGACATTATCGCACCTGTCCCATATCCGGCGAGGACATAATCAGCTATCCATACAGGTATCAGCTCCCCGTTAACCGGATTCTTCGCCATAGCCCCGGTAAACACGCCTGTCTTATCCTTAGACAATTCCGCGCGCTCAAGGTCGCTCTTCATGCGGGCGGCCTCCTGATATTTTTTTACGGCTGCGGCCTGATCATTCGTAGTGATCTCCGCGACAAGCGCATGCTCCGGCGCCAGCACCATATACGTCGCGCCGAACAGCGTGTCAGGCCTCGTCGTAAAAACTTTTATCTCCTTGCCGTCCGCACTGCCGCCGGCCACACGGAATATCACCTCCGCGCCCTCCGACCTGCCGATCCAGTTGCGCTGCATCATCAGCGTGGATTCCGGCCAGTCGACCTCCGCCAAATCCTCCAATAATCTATCGGCGTACGCGGTGATCCTGAATATCCACTGGCGCAAATCCTTCCGTTCAACCTGCGTGCCGCAGCGCTCGCACTTACCGCCAATCACCTCCTCGTTCGCGAGGCCGGTCTTGCAGGACGAGCACCAGTTGATCGGCATTACGCCCTCGTAGGCGAGGCCCTTCTTGTATAGCTGGACGAATATCCACTGCGTCCACCTGTAATAATCGGGGTCGGTAGTGTTGATCTCGCGGTCCCAGTCATAAGCGAACCCTATCGAGTTGATTTGGCGAGTAAAGCTCGCGACGGCCTTCTCGGTGGTTTCGCGCGGGCGGATGCCGGTCTTTATCGCGTAGTTCTCGGCGGGCAGGCCAAAGGCGTCCCAACCCATCGGGTGGAGGACGTTGTAACCCTGCATACGCTTCCAACGGGTGATAATATCCGTTGCCGTGTAACCCTCGCAGTGGCCTACGTGCAGGCCGGAACCTGACGGGTACGGGAACATATCAAGAGCGTAGAATTTTGGTTTGGACGGGTCGAAGTCGGTTTTGTAGAGTTTCGCCCCGCGCCAGCGGTCCTGCCACTTTTTTTCTATTTCAGACGGTACATAGTTATTATTGGACATTATTGCTCCTTAATCCATATTATCCCTGAAATACTCAATAGTTTTCATCAATCCATCCCTCAACGGCACCTTCGGTTCCCAGCCTAATTTTTCTTTTGCCAGGGTGATGTCGGGCTGGCGCTGCCTGGGGTCGTCGGAGGGCAGGGGTTGATACATTATTTTTGATCTGCTGCCTGTCAGCCCAATTACTTCCTCGGCTAATTGCTTTATAGTAAATTCGCCGGGATTGCCGATGTTTACCGGGCCTGTGAGGCCGTCGGTATTCATCAGTCGCATCATCCCGTCAATCAAATCATCCGCATAGCAGAATGATCTGGTTTGGGAGCCGTCCCCATATATGGTTATGTCCTCCCCTTTTAACGCCTGAACGATGAAGTTTGACACTACGCGGCCATCGTTTGGGTGCATCCTCGGGCCGTAGGTGTTAAATATCCGCATTACCCTTATGTCAACATTGTTCTGGCGGTGGTAATCGAAGAACAGGGTCTCCGCAACTCGCTTTCCCTCATCATAACAGGAGCGGATGCCTATGGGATTTACGTTGCCCCAATACGCCTCCCTTTGCGGATGTTCATGGGGGTCGCCGTAGACCTCCGATGTTGACGCCTGCAACACCCTTGCCTTCACGCGCTTTGCAAGGCCCAGCACGATTATCGCTCCCATTACCGATGTTTTTATAGTCTTAACGGGATTATATTGATAGTGTACGGGCGAGGCCGGGCAGGCGAGGTTGTAAATCTGGTCCACCTCCAAATACACCGGCATGGTTATGTCGTGCCGCATCAACTCGAAGTTGTGGAGGTCCATAAGCCGCTCCACGTTCCTTTTACGCCCGGTGAAGTAGTTGTCGAGGCAGATGACATCGTGCCCCTGGCCCACTAACTGTTCGCACAGGTGCGAGCCCAGAAAACCCGCGCCGCCGGTTACCAGAATACGCATCGTTTTCATCATACTTCCTTTATCTCCACATCTTCCATTAATTGCCAGACCTCTTCCCGGGTGATTATGCCAGGCCCCTCGTGCATGCTCTTAGACGACCCGCAGGCTACCGCCATCCGGCAGGTATCCGCAAACGAGAACTCCCGCTCCTGCGCTACCAACACCCCGGCCACCAGCGCGTCGCCGCAGCCTACCGTGTCTACCACCTTCACGTCCGGTGGCGAGCAGAGCAGGCACTCGTTCCCGCGCACCGCTATCAGGCCGTCGCTGCCGAGCGAGATGAATACGTAGTCTATGCCCATGTCTATAAACCGCTTGGCGCAGAGGGCTATATGGTGGACGCCCTTTATCTCCTGATCGAAAAACTCGCCGAGTTCCTCAAGGTTGGGCTTTATGACCTGCGGCGCCGCCAACATCCCCTTCTTGAGCGCCTTGCCCCTCGTATCCAAAAGGCAGCTGCCGCCCTTGTACTTGCACTCGGTTATTATGCGCGAGTAGGCATCGTCGTCGAAACCGCCGGGGAGGCTGCCGCTGAAACACCAGCGCCCGCCGGCCTCCGCGCACCCCGCAAGAAAGCCCAAAAACTCCTCCTGCAGCGTAATCGGCAGCTGCGCCGACGCGCTGTTTACATGCGTAACGCAGTTGGTCTGCGGGTCGGCCAGCGTGACATTCACCCGCGCGCTTCCCGATGTTTCATACAAGAGCGGTGTGATACCCTGATCGTTGATAAACGTTTCGAAGCGGTGGAAGTCGTTTTTGGGGATAAGCCCTGCGACCGCCACCTCCTCGCCCAGCGTACGAACCACCCGGGCCACGTTGAGCCCCTTCCCGGAGGGGACGGAGTGAGACGGGGCGTCAAGCCGCGTAGACCCAAGCTCAAACCCGTCAAGGCGGTACGTCACGTCCAAAGCGGGATTAAAAACAGTGCAAACTATCAAAAAAATACCTCACCCGGCGATAAATGGATACATTTACAGAACATAAATATAATATATGTATCGGCCCCGAAGGTGATTTTGATTTTTTGAATTTAATCTTTTGACTTTGAGCATCACATTGAATTATATTAGAGCATAGTACCACCGTATCACCGACAAAAGACTCTTACAAGGAGAGACGATTGTGGCAATCGTAACCCCCGAAAAATTTAAAGGCAAAGAGGCGTTTTACGAGAAAATGCTGCGGCTTTTCGCCAGCAGTCTGCCGGAGAGCTGGCCCAGTTTTGATGCCGCCGCTGCGGACCTTGAGAATATTAAGGTTCAAGTCCACACTATAAAGGGCACCGCCGGCAACCTCGATGTGACGGAGGTACACCAGTGCGCCCTCCAGTTCGAGGCCTCGGTGCGCAACGGCCAGCCGGACAAGTTTCTCTACGCCATGTTCGTAGACGCCTGCAACGACCTGAAAACGTCGCTGCCGCCGCCGGAATGACGAGGCGTAATATATAGCCACGCTGGCGGATATGCCGCCACGCCCGTACCTACTTGCGCAACCCGCCCATAAACCGCCCCCAGTCGAAAAGCGGCCCCGGATCGGGCTTGGCGTCGGCGCGCAGTTTCATATCCACAGCCCGCTTCCCGGCTATCTGGTCGTGGCCGACATAGGTCATTTTCTTGCTGCGTCGCTTTTCGATATCTTTGCAAAGTTCGGCAAGCGAATTATATTGCGCATCTGTGAACCCCGACTTAGCCGTCGCCATTAACTCAATGCCTATGGCGAATTCGTTGGCCCCCTTGCGGTTGTCCGGCTCCGGCATGATGCTCGCGCCGGCGTGCCAGGCCCTCATCTCCTCGGGGACGAGGCGCCGGATATTGCCCTCGCGGTCTATC
>WQTH01000018.1 GCA_009786415.1 Chitinispirillia bacterium
ATGCGGGTATAATCTTTAAAAAGGGCTATGGCTATGGTTTTAGAGGCGACGGTCAGTCCTCACGATGTTGAGAGGGTGATAGTGGATACTTTTGGTGAGAGTGATGTATCGCTTGTGGCCACCGGCGACGCGATCGTTCTGACCCGTGCATCCGCCGGCAGGGTTGTTTCCGGCCTTACTATGGCGAGCGAGGGCGTTCTCGCGAAAGAGTGGTTGTCGCCCGAAGAGGATGAGGCGTGGGGATTTCTGTGAGGGGCGACATTGTTGTGATTCCATTCCCGTTTTCCAATTTGCAGGGTACAAAAACGCCGCCCGGCGCTCGTTCTTGCAAACGGCGGTGGCGATGATTTGGTTTTGTGCCAGATAACAAGCCGGCACGTAAGAGATGAATTCGCGGTATCAATAACCCCCGGCGACACCAGCGGCAAATTGCTCATCGACAGCAATGTTCGCCCGAACAAATTATTTACGACCGAGAAATCTATCATTTTGTATAAAATAGGCACACTTTGCGAAGAAAAACTGGCAAGCGTTCAGAGTAAATTAGCGGATTTGTTTGGCTTGAACTGAAACTGGCCATCCCTCCGCTAACCCCTAATTTAGCGGAGGGTATTGACTGCATCATGCACTAATTCAGGTGCATAGCCTATTTTTGTCTCTTTTTTTGCTTTTTGGGCAGGGTATGAACCTATTACGGCATTTGGAAAACAAACTTACGCGCACCATTAGATCCAGCGCCGGATGCTCATGCCAATGGTGTACTTCCAGCCTGACCTGTCTTCCGACCCGCCGCTGTAGTTGTTATTATAGTCCCAAAAGACTATCGGACGCCAGTCTACACCAAAAACGTAATTCTGGCCGATGTATTCCAACCCGGTTTGAATGCCAAAACCAAGCGCCGTCGGATACCTTTCATCCTCAAAGTTCATCGTGAACGCCGGGCTGAGGTGTCCGACAACTGCCCCGTCGCTGGTAATTTTTTGCTGCCCTCCCAAAACAAAGGCCAGTTGGAAACTATTATATTGGAGGTCTTTCGTTGCATCCACACTACACGTACTCGGCTCATAGCTGTTTTCTTTGCACTTATGTTTGTACGGGAATCCGTAATAGCCCGCCATAATGTCCACGCGGGCGTTCATTCCTCTCCTGTTTTGGGTTGCCAGTGTCAGCGTGGCAGCGGCATCAATAGCGTCTAAATAGCCAAACCGAATACCGAAAGAATTCCCGCCTCTGTACTTTTCGGACGGCGCGTTCGCCGGAGCTGCCGCCTGTTGGGCCGCTGTTTCGGATACTGCCTGAAGCGGAGCATACTCAGGCTGCGCGGCGGATGCCGCCTGCTGCGCCGGGGCGGCCATCTTCATAACTAACTCCTCTGTAATGCGCACCATCTCCTCCATCGACTCCATGCCGCTTGAGGTAACGCCCGTGGCCGTCACCCTCGCCGCCGCCACATCTATTATGCGCGCGGACAGCTGGTAAGTGCCAAACGCTTTAGTTACGTCTACTATGCAGACAAAACCCGCGCCGATCTGCGCTCCCGAACTTATGATCCCGTTTTCGTCAACCGAGCCGCCGGTATTCGCGCTGACCAAATCTATGAAATCGTAGGAACGCGACGCCGCGACGTATCTCGCGCTCCTCACAAACGCGTCAAGGACAAGCGCCATGAGCGCCTTATTTTCGTCAATTTCCTTGCTGCCTTTTACGTAAACCGCTATTCGGGGCGAATCACCCGCAGCAAAAACGGGCGTTAGTGCACATACGCACAGCAAAACTATGCACAATACGACTTTTTTCATACATCTCCTCCATTATTTGTTATATTTTTACCGGCAGGCAAACTTATCGGCTCTACTCCCGCATTTCTGAAAGCGGCGCGTTAAAATCGTCCGACATCCAGACCTTGCCTTTGAGGCAGCCACGCATAGCCGAGCGCGGCTTTTTGGCCGCAGGGGTCTCGGCTAACCGCTCGGAGACAAGCGATGCCGCATACTTTGAGATGTAACAGTTCATCAAACGGGCCGCATCGCTGAGCTTGTTTGCTACCGTGTCCTCGATATATAAAGATATTTGCGTCATAGGTCATATTTCTTTCGTATAGAGGTACAGCTAAAATATAGTTATTGCCTTGGCATAAAATGTAGATTTATTTTGCTGTTGCAATAAAAATATCCTAAGATGGTCTTTTCTGGCCTCTTTGGCGTATATTTGGGGCAAAAGTTAGGGCAATTTTGAAACAATTATGGATAAGGCCGGTAGATAATTCCCACTTGTTAGGATCGGTATAAATACTGAAGAAGTCATTTTTTGGCAGAAAGCCGGGGAAATCGTCTGCCTAAGCCTTAAAATATCGCCTGTCAGGTGACCAAAAGGCGTATTTTTTATGTTATAGGAATTTCCGGCTCGTAATCTCTGGCGGATGCTTTGGGTATAACCGGTGACGCCCTGTTGTGGAATAAGGGGCGGTTACCCGCAATAAGACCGCACGATATCGGCGACCTCGGATGAGGGNGTTTTTTCGCCCAGTTTTGACCGGAGGGATAACAGGTTTTGGGCGGCCTCTTCCCAGTAGGATGGGGTTGATATGAATTTGTCCATATCCGCAAACAATTTTTCTGCGGTTACATCATGTTGGATGCGCTCCGGGACTATGGATTTGCCAGCGATTATGTTCGGCAGGCCGATGTGGCCTATTTTTACGAAGCTCTTGTAGATGGCGTATGTCAGGGGAGAGGTGCGGTAGGCGATTACCATCGGCACGCCAAGCAGGGCGGTTTCTAAAGTCGCGGTTCCTGACGTTATCAGCGCGAGGCTGCTTTGCCGTATCAGTTCCGGCAGCGGGCCGTCGAACAGTTCGAATCCCCGTTCGGACGCTTTGCGGAATTGGCTCTTGTCAAACCGGCAGAATTTGGATACGGAGACTTTTACGCGCGGGTACTTTTTTATCAGCAGGTCTGCGGCGTCGATCATCACGTCGAGCATATTGTTGATCTCCTGCTGCCTGCTGCCGGGGGCTATTGCTAGACGGAAATCGCCGTCAGCCGGAAATTTGCGGGATGATGTATTGACAGGCGGCAGCGATTCGGTCAGCGGGTTGCCCACAAACGTTACCGGGGCGGGGNAGGGGGAGAAGTATTCCTCCTCGAACGGGAAGATTACCGCTATGTGCGATGCCAGATTGCCGAGGGCCTTAGCCCGCTTGCGTTTCCACGCCCATACCATAGGCGCGATGTACCATACTACGGGGATGCCGAGCTTGCGCGCCGCTTTCATCATCGGCATATTGAAGCCGGAGTAGTCGACGCATACCAGAACGTCGGGGCGCCTTGATGAAGACATCATGCGTATTAATTTTTTCTTCGCGTCAAGGAAGAACGGCAGGCCGCTGAGGACCTCTACGTAGCCCATGCGGTTGAACGGCTCAAACGGCATTATCTGCTCAAGCCCCGCCGACGCCATCTTAGGGCCGCCAACGCCCCAGATGTTAATATCGCCGTTATACTTCTCGTTTAAATTGCGGATGATGGTTGACGCATGCATGTCGCCGGACGGTTCTCCTGCGATGAACATTACGGATGGCGCGCGGGTATCGCCGGACAGTTTTGCAGGGGCGGATGACATTGCAGCCGTCTCCTCAGAAAAGTTTTTCTGGAAATTGGCCGCTTGATTTTATCTCGCCGAGATACTTTTTCAGGTCCGGCAGGCGTGACCGGTCGATGACTAATATCGCATCATCAACCGCTATTACCGCGACGTTATCAAGCCCGACCGCAGCTAACGTGCGGGGGGATTTGTTGATTATGAGCGAATCAGCGCACTCGCTGTGGTATATCAGTTGACCGGCGGCAGTGGTCCCCCTGTTATCACTGTCATAAACCCTGCTGAGAGACTCCCACGACCCCAAATCATCCCAAAAGAAGCTTCCGCATACCACGCTTACGGCTTTCGCTTTCTCCATTATCCCAAAGTCAATAGACTCCTTGCAGCATACGGAGTAAAATCTGTTGATGGCGTCGAACGAGAAATTATCTTTCGCCGCGTCCATCGCCTGGTCATAAAGTTCGGGCATATGCTGGCGGAACTCGTCAAGTATTGTTGACGCTTTCCACACAAACATCCCGCTGTTCCAGAGAAATTTGCCGGATTTCATGAATTTTTCAGCGTTCTCGGCGTTTGGTTTCTCTACGAACCTTTTGACCCTGAACGCGGCGCAGTTTGTTGGTGATGGTGTCTTGACGTCAACAGCGTCGCCCAGTTCGATATATCCGTACCCCGTTTCCGGCCTCGACGGCTTTATCCCAAATACGACCAATCCGCCGTGCGTCCGCGCGGTTTCAACCGCGCACTCAACCGCTTTTGTGAAATCGTCGACGGGGCTGATTGCGTGGTCGGCAGACACCACGGCCATAACCGCGTCGCCGCCGTGCCTTTCGCTGACCATTGCTGCGGCTATCGCTATCGCCGGCGCTGTGTTTTTGCCTTTTGGTTCGGCTATGACCTCTATATTGTTGCTGTCTTCCCCCAGGCTCACCGCGACCTTGTCGGCGATGTTTATGCCGGTTATGAGCATGGGTTTGACGCCCGGAGTTGAGCAGGCTTTGACCCGCAGTATGGTCTCCTCCAGCATTGTTTTGTCTGACCCTATGGCGTGCAGCTGTTTTGGGGATGACGACCGGCTCATGGGCCAGAATCTCTCACCTATGCCCCCGGCAAGGATTATGGGGACGACAGTTGCTGTTGTTGGTGATGACATTTTACGCCCCTTCCGCTTGCAAGTGGTGTTTGCCGGGGCCGTTACCGCCGCCCGGCCAGTTTGTCTTTCAGGCTTTCTACCGCCGTGTAGGTTACGCGCGGTATGCCCAGCTCGAATTTGCCGTGAGTGGTGCTGTGGAAGTCTGAGCCGCCGGTGAAGGCGAGGCCGTTTTTCTTGCACATTTTGAGGTAGTGGCGCACCGCCGCGTCGGGGTGTTCGGTATGGCTCGCCTCTATGCCCAAAAGCCCCTCGCGTATGAACTCCTGTATGCGTTCGTCTACCCCCGTTACGCCGGGGTGGGCGAGAACCGGTATGCCGCCGGCGGTTTTTATCAGGTCGAAGACGTCTTTGGGCGACATTTTGAGCTTTTCGACGTATGCGGGGCTGTCGTAGCCTATGTATTTGTCGAACGCCTCGCGGAACGAGAAGACCAATTCCTCCTTCTGCATGGCCGAGGCGATGTGCGGGCGGCCTATGGCGCCCTCGCCGGCTATGGCCAAAACGGTGTCGAAACGGAGGTCTATGCCCTGTTTATTGAGGTTTGAGACGATTTTTTGAGCGCGAACAAAACGTGCTTCCTTCATCTCTCGGAGCTTGGAGATAAAAACGGGGTTATTGAAGTCCACAAAGTACCCCAAGACATGGATATCTATCCCGTTTATCTCGCTCGAAAGCTCGACTCCGGGGATGACCTCAATGTCCATGGATTCACCCAGCTCCAACGCCAACGGGTACGCGTCCGTGCAATCGTGGTCGGTTATGGATATGGTCGTGAGCCCTCTGGCCGCAGCGGCGTCCATAATCTCCTCAAGCGTGCAACTGCCGTCGGAGAACCTGGTATGAATGTGAAGATCAACGTATTTTTTTGTTTGGTCTGATTCCGGCGGCATCCTTTTTATGGTTTATCTGATTAAGGTTATTATTATATGAATAACCTTATAAGATAATTGATGGGCGGCGGTGTATGCAGAAAAATTTTTATTTTTTTCAAAAATTTGTTATATTTATTTTGGGGCGAACAATTTACAGGGAAGGTGCCGTATGAGCGATGAAGAGAAAGAAACACTTGGCGATGATGATTTTGAGGCCGGATTGCGCGATATTTTGTCGCATGGGCCTGCGGGCGCGGCCAGGCAGCCGGTGCCGCAGCGCGTTGCTGAGGGCGTGAGGGATGGTATACCGAAAGGTACGCTGCGCGGGTTCGCGACGGACCCCGGCAGGCTTGAGAGGGAGAAAAAGGCCATTTTTTGGCTCAATATGCTGCGCCCGCTCGCGGTGCTGGCGGTTTTGGGCCTGCTTGCCATCTACGTTTTTCGGATATTTATAAATTAACTGCCGCCCGCCCGCGCCTCCTGCCTAAGACCACCTGTTACCGCCACCTCTCCGGCGCGTGCAGTATCTTGAGCACCTGGAACGCCTGCCACGACGCCGGCGGCAGCTGCCTCTGCAGCACCCTTACCACCGACAGCGCCTCCTCCCGGTTGCCCTGCAGCAGCAGCTTGCGGGCTATGTAGTACAGGCACCACGAGTCTCCGGGGTAGAGGTTTTCCCAGTAGGTCTGGAACTCTATTTCCGTTATCTTGTCCAAATAGTACGAGGCGATGATCCTTGGCATCGGGAAGGGGTGCGGCCCATTTATCACCTCGTGCAGGAGAGGCACGCGCTCTAAGGGCATTGTGTCGCTCACCGTCTGTTCCGCGGTTTTAAGCGCCGCCGCCCAGTGTGTTACGGAGGNGGGCGGGCACTCCCTCCATACCTTGGCGTAGAGCGTCTGGGCGTGTGTGTAGTCGAAGTCGTATTCGTAGAGGGTGCCAAGCGCGTACCAGGCCCGCCATACGTTGTCTGACGCGGTCGGGGTGTGAATGGACTGGTTGTACAGCTCCGTGGCGGGGATGATTTGCCCCGCGTTGAGGTACGTGTCGGCGAGGGCGGTCCGCGCACGCGCGCTCGTTTCGCTGGCCGCGCCGTGCAGGGCGGTTATTTCGGTTACCATCGGTTTTGCCTCTTCCACGTTTCCGGCACGCGTCAGGCGGTTGAGTATTTTCAGGTGGAGCTTGCCCCAGTGCGGCGCGAACCGCTGGTGCGATGCCATACCCGTCCTTATACCCTCAAGCGCCCCCTCGGTGTCGCCGAGGAGGTCATACATCGCCGCGCTGCGTATGAGCGCGTCCGCCATTATGGTGAAGTTTACGGGGCTTGTCCTGTAGTGCTTCGTAACCGTCGCGAAATCGTTCTCCGCCTGCGCGCTGTCGCCCATGTGTATGTGCGCCACGCCGCTCAGGTAGCGCGCCCTCGCCTTGAGCGCGTCGCTGCCGGGCAGCTGTGCGGCCTTTTCAAGAGTGCCCAATGCGTCGTCGTGGCGGCCGAGGCGTATCTGGCACTCCGCGATGTTCAGGTGGATCTCTTTTGTCAGGTTGGTCGCCGAGCGGTCGACCATCAGCCCGTTGTACTCGTCTATGGCCGACTCAAAGTCGCCGCGTTCGCGGAACCGGTCGGCTATGAGCGTGGGGCTGGGCGTTTGAGGTATGGCGCGGCGGTGCACGCGAATGTTCGAAAATACCGCGGTGGTCCCCTCCACGAAGAACCCTATTTTCTCGTGCGCCTTGCCTATTGGCTGGAAAAAGTCGAACACGCGCGCGACTGGCGCACCGTTTACTATGAGCGATATGGAGTTCTGCAGCCGCTCTATCGTCACCCTGTTGTTCTCCTGCCAGGGTATGGCGCTCGTCTCCACGTCGTGGAACAGAAATTCGCTGCCGGGGAACGCAATGCCGCTCGCGCCCACCCCGTCGCGGTTCAGGTAGATGCGGTGCGCCTCGTCGGGGCTTTCGCCGAACAGGAATACGCCCACCCGGAACATATTGCGGTCGGGCGCGCGCACATCGAACTCCACAAGCAGGTCGCGGTTGAACCGCCGCTCAAGCCGCATATACGAGACCCCCGGCGACGAGAGCGTAAACGCCCGCCCCGATTCCGAGAACTTTCCGGGCTGCAGCGAGTCGCGGTCGGCGAACAACCATTCGTCGGGCGCCGGCGCGGGCGGCTGCGCGTACACGAGCTGCCAGTGCGAATACACCTTCTTGCGCTGGAGGAAATAGCTGGTGGTAATGACCCCCGAAAAGAGCAGAATAAGCGCGATGATGGTGATGGGCGCCCACTTCTTGCGCATGAAACGCGCCGAGCGCCTCTTTAGCGATGGCGGCTTGGCAAGAACCGCCTCGCCCTCCTGATACCGCTTGATGTCGGCGCGGAACTCGTCCATGGACTGGTAGCGCATGGCCGGGTCCTTCGCCATGGCCTTGAGCGTTATGGCCTCAATCTCCGCCGGAAGCCACGGAATGAGCTTCTTGGGCGGTATGGGGTTGGCCTCCATGACGTTGTATGTGGTCTGGTGCAGGTTGCGCTGGTCAAGGTACGGGTTTTTGAATGTCAGCATCTCATAGAGCATTATACCGAGCGAACAGATATCGCTGCGCTGGTCCACCTCGCCGCCCAGAAGCCGCTCCGGCGCCATATACGCCGGCGACCCCATGATCTCGCCCGTGCGTGTTATCCCGCCGCCGCTGTCTGACTCCTCAAGCGCCTTGGCGAGGCCGAAGTCTATGAGCACCGGCGTGAGCGGGTCTTTCATGATAACGTTGTTGAGCTTGAGGTCGCGGTGGATTATCCGCTGGCCGTGCGCGTAGGAGAGCGCCTCCGTGAGTTTGGATACGATCTCGATAACATCTACGAGTTTGGGCTTGTATTCGTTTAGGTGTGTATAGAGGTTCTTGCCGGAGATGTATTCCATAGCGATATAGTATACGTTATTCTCGGTAGCGACCTCGTAGATGTTCACTATGCCGGGGTGGCTCAGTTTAGCGATGGAGTGCGCCTCGCTCAGGAAGCGCTCGACGAACCTGTAGTTGAGGGTCACGTTGGCCGGCATGACCTTGAGCGCCACCTCGCGCTTGAGGTCGAGCTGCAGCGCCTTGTACACCACGGCCATGCCGCCGCGGTCGATTTCCTCTATAATGTGGTACCTGCTGCCGACAACGGTCCCTGCGGCCAAAACCGTCCGGTTCACGGACGAGAGCATATTCTTTATGCGGAAGCTGCCCTTGACGGTCTCCTGCGGCTCCCCGTTTGGCCCAACAGGTCCGGGCGGCGGGATTGACGGGAGGCCCCCCGGCTGGGCCGGGGGCGGCGGCAGGGGAGTCGATGGGGTGTCGGGTGTAGGTACGTCCATACTGCGCAAGCCTCAAAAATCCATAAGCGTTATAAATGGGATGATACCGCCGTTTCCGGGGTGATACCACCGTTTATGGGACAGTATCATCCCTATGAACCGCCAAGCGAAAACATGCTGTCAAGGTCGTGCTTGGAGTGCACCCTGAAAGCGATTTGCGTCTCCGAATCGGTGATTCCGTCGATTTGGAGCATCTTTTTGGTCACGATGTCCGCCAGATCGTCGCAGTCGCGCACCCGTATTATGACGGTAAGGTCGAACCGCCCGGCAATTGAGTAGACCTCGCTGACCCCGTCTATTGAGGCCAGTTGGGACGCGATCTCGTTGACCTTGTCCCGCTGAACTTTTAGAGACACAAACGCTGTTAGCATATCTTACGGCTTCCTTTTGGCACTGTTAGGGTAGATATGATTATCCTGACATAATATAGTATAAGCGCCACGGGGAGTGTGCAATATTTTTTTATGTGGAATTTTGTCAACCCGCTGCTCCAGCCGCCCTCCCGGCCCTGAGTTCCTCCGAAAAGGCGTTTTGGTGGAAGGGTTACATCAAATGGGCGGTGGGCGGCGGCATTTCGCGCCGTTTATGCCAGCTCCCTTGAGCCGTTTTGGCAGGCTGCCTTCGGGCCACTGGTCGCCGCAGATCGAAGCGTTGCACAATCGCTCCCATGTCTGAAATTCGCCGGCGGGCTCGCCGTTTACGAGGCGGCGCATCTTCAGGATGTCGTCGAAGGCGGGGGTGGTGGTGATGGTGTACTCGAATTCTAAATCGCCCAGATTCTCTTGCCCGTCCGCCGTTGCGTTTTTCAGGACAAGGCGGTTGCTGTTCGCGCCGCTTACGGTGTAGTAGAGGGGGGTACAGCCGTAGCTTGGCATAAGGTTAATATACCTCGTAAAGTCTCCGGTTTCGCCGTCCCTCTCTTCATATATAAAGGCATAATCATAATCACCGTTATCGTCCATCGTCCAAAAATACAGAGATTCTCCGGCGTTGTTTACCCACCCCCACCCCTGCGTCAGCGAGAGGTCTTCGGAGAAAACTGGCATGGGGTACCACCTGTTCTTGAGATTTTCCTTGATCCTTGCGGCGTCAACCCTGTCGTAGTCGTAAGTATCCCAATCATAGTCTTTAACAGGAACGGTGTCGCCGGAAGTTAATATATAATCAATGTATTTTAACCTCAATTTGTTCGCCGAAACCTGTACGCTGAATCTGCTTACTTCACCCTCGCAGCGCTCCCAACAGTTGTAGTTTTTGCTTGCGGTTTTTACGTACAGCGTATCTTTCCCCCCAACGTACCAGAATTCGCCGTCGTCGTAAATTTGCATGTCTGACCAATAACAGTACGGTTCCCAGCGCCCGAAGGTCCCTCCCTTTATTACTCCGTCAGGCGAAAGCGTCATATAGGTTATCATGTTTTGCCCGCGAAATACCGGCATGCTCCAATCCCCGGCCAGCGCCGCCTCGGTAACCTCAAGCCACTCCGTCCCGCCGCCGTCGCCGCACCCCGCCGCCAGCATTATCCCTGCCGCGGCAGCCATACAAACTATCTGCCGCGTTTTGGTTTTGATAGATACGTCCATACCGCGTGTTCCTTTGTTTTATGATGAACGGCATAGGGCGCGATGAAGCGCGCCCCTGTCACTATCACTGTCACTCCTCTACGCAGCGAACGGAATACATATTATAGTCCCGGCCGCTTGATATCAGCATTGGCCGTACCTCGGCGCTGTAGCTACCCATAGCCCACGGTCCGCCGGGCATGGTGCTCCACCAATAGCCGCCCCTGCCGATGAAGGAGTACCTGCCCTGTGTATCGCGGCTGCCTCCCGGCAGCGCCGAAAAACCGAAGTCGTCAGTACCGTTGCTGCCGTAGGCAAGGCCCCAGCCTGTTTCCGATTTAAGCACCGCGCCTCCGACGTCATAGCCGCCGGCAGTCTTAGCCATCTCCATCCAGTCATCGCCCTCCGGCAGGCGCCATCCCGCCGGACAGGCCGTAAGCGCGTCTTCCAGCGTGTACAGCCGGCCATAGTCCGAGCAGTTGGATTCGTTATCGGCGTAGCACCAGCTGCTGTCCGTTGTGTAGTTGAGGTTTTCGGCCATCCACCGCTTGCCGCCTATTATCACGGTGCGATAGCTTTGGCCGTCCCGTGGGTCGGAGAGTTCGCTGCCGTCTTCGCGTTCGCCGAGCACGTTCCACTTCGCGGTCAGCGTAATGTTTTTGATGATTATCGTATAGGTGGTGTACTGCTCCTCGCCTTCAAACCATCCGGCGAACGTGCTGCCGGCCTTGGTCGGGTTGGCCGGGAACCTCGATCCGAGCGCCGAGACGTTATCGAGGATAACGTTTGATATTGCTTCCGGAACCCCGCCGTTTGTGTTGAAGGCGACGGTATACGGGTTTCCGAGGTCTCCCCGTACGCAGCGGACGGATAAGGCATCCTCTCTTTCGCTTATGCTTTCCGATACGTTTGTGTTGGCGATATACATCCACCTGATGAACGCTTCGTCGGTCATGTAATCAAAAGAGGTCCACCAGTAGCCGGCGGAGTCGGCGTTGAGAAAAGTGCCGTCTTCGAGGCGGATGCCGCCCGGCAGGGCCGAAAAACCGTAGTCGTCCGTACCGTTGCCGCTCGATTCCTGGTAGTCGGTCCAGCCTGTCTGCGATTTAAGACTGTTGCCGGATGTCCAGCCGCCGGCGGTTTTAGTCAAATAGTTCCAGTCATGTACAGACGGCAGGCGCCACCCCGCCGGGCAGGCGCTCATCGCCGCGTCCCAGCTGTACAAACGGCCGTATACCGCGCAATTGGAGCCGTTATCATCATAACACCAGCTGCTGTCCGTCACGTAGTTGAGGTTTTCGGCCATCCACGTCAGGTTGCTTATTTCAACCGTGCGGTACCTTTGGCCGTCCCTCGTGTCGATAAGGGTGTTCTCCGCGCCGCCGTCATCGCCGCCGCCGTTGTTGCCGGGGTTCCCGCCGCTGTCGCATCCCGCGCCCGCCGCAAGTATCCCTGCCGCCGCCGCTGTAAATAAAATTCGCCTTGCCCTGCCGCTTATTGATACTTTCATGCCGCTGCTCCTTAATTTTGTTGTGAAAACCTGTATACCGTATTTAGAGCGTTTTTCTGAATGTGGTATAAAGCATTCAATGCCCATATAATATAAATCCCTCAGAAAGCCAAAAGTGTTACCGAAATTGTAAAAAAGTATTTATGGCTGTCAACCCGTTTTACAAAGAGCCTGTTTCGTAAACTGCGGGCGGTATTCTTGGTACGGATGTTTTATATGGCACAGGCAGTTTTGGGGGGGACAGATCAAACCCTGCCCCCGCGCTGCGGTTAATCGGTACAAAAGCGTTTTACAGCACCGACACATACACCAGCGTCTGGTTGACCAGCTGGTACGCGATTTCGCCGAAAGTTATCGGGCCGGTGAAGTGCTCTATGCTTTTGCCGTCCAGCTCCCCGTAGAGGAAGTTCAGTATGCAGTTGCACGAGAACAGCGCGCTTGTGTCGCGGAAGTCGGAGAGGTGGCTGTTGAACTCTTCGGCGTAGTTGGATATGGGTTTGGCGATGCGGTACTTTATGCCGGTGAAGACCGGGGCGTAGAAGTAGACCGTGTCGTTGTTTATGGATTTGAACGATATGTTGACGCCGTTGCCGGAGTAGTCTCCCACGAGCGGCAGCTTGGTGTCTATCACGTTTTTGGCTATGTAGTCGGCGAAGAGGGTTTCCGTGCCGTTTATCAGGCATTTTTTTGCCTCGAACCCCTCTTCAGGGAATTCGATGACGGGGGACTCTTCGTCCTGCGAGAATATGTTGATTACGCCGATGGTGACGGCCTTGTCTTCGGGGATGCCTATGTGGAGCGCGGCGGCCCTGTCGGATTGCGCCTCGCCGGTGAGCCCGTTTACGGATACCGGGGTTTGCCCCGCCTTGCTCAGGTTCATGCCGGCGATCCAACCGGCTATGTTTTTGATGAACAGGTCTTCGAAACCCGGTGCTTTCTCGGCGTAGAGCTTGTGTATCTCGCTGTCGAAGGGGACTATGACTATGGAGAAGCCGTTGTCGTAGGCGTCTACGGCCACGTTCTTGATTGTGCCGGTATCGTACGATTTGATGGTGAAGTCGGAGTAGGGGAAAGTGGTCACGAACATCAGGTCGCCCGATACCTTGCCGCCCTCTTTGGCCATGAAGTATTCGGTGGATCCGCCAATCCAGTTGCCCTTGGGCAGCTGTTTGAGCAGGGTTTCCGTACCGGCGATGTGGAGCAGCTCGCCGCCGCTTATTTTCTTTGACACTTCGTCAAATGTCATCAACATATTTTAAGGGTCTCCTTTAGTCGATTGCCATGTATTTGGCGGTTATTATAATTATTACCGCCGTTGTGTACCAATAACTGCTGCGGCGTGCGCCGCATTGCTACAATTTTTCTATAAGTGTGTAGTCATGCCCCATGATTTTGCGGAACTTGTTTATAAAGGCGTTCAGCTCTCCGGTGCATGTGTCTAAGGCCTCTGGCGTTTGGGTATTTGCGTAGACGCCTTTCAATCGCGTAATCAGCATGGACAGGCTCCACAGGGAAAACGCGTAGTTTCCCTGAAGTAGTTTCTCAGTTTGTTCCGGTGAAAGCTGCATTGGTTGGTCCCCCCTCCCTCTTTTTGGTGCTTTTTGCTTGCAGTACTGTGTAAGGACAGCCACCTGACATATATATATGATAAGTTATGGGAGGGCCGGATGTCAAATTTTTTATTAATTGGCGGATATTTGATTTTTTTGCACATTTAAGGACGTAATGTATTATATTTATATCAAGGGGTTCCATATGTTATCCGAAACGAGGGTTTGGAAGCGCCGCTGATGCCGAAAATGCCGAAAATATCGTCGATATCGCGTGGGCCGCAGGTATTTTGTATGCCGCGCCGGCTGTTTCTGCCCCTTATATTGGTAATGGTGTCGTTTGCCGCTGCGGCCGTACCCGTCCGTATCAACTCCGGCGATCCCGCTTTTCCGTTTCCCCAGTTCCTGTCGTACGCGCACCCAAACGGCGATACCCTGCACAATCTGGGCAGCCGCAACCCTGCGGGGGTGACGCACGCCGAGATGGAGCGGGCGATACGGGACGCCTACCAGATTATGATGAACCGCGCCGATTACTACCAGAATATCGCGTTGGGCGGTACGCGCTACATAAAATTTAATTCAACCCCCGACTGCTCCGAGGGGACCGGTTACGCCATGCTGGCCGCAGCCATGATGGCGGACAAGACCACTTTTGACGGGCTTTGGCTGTTTACGCACGATTTCGCCATGAACAACGTTACCCGCTACCGGGACGGGTCAAGCTCCCCGCCCTACGCCTTCAGCACGCTGCCCGGCTGGACGAACGCCGCCGGGGCGAACAGCGCGGCGGACGGTGATTTCGACATTGCGCTGGCGCTCCTCATAGCCCATATGCAGTGGGGTGAGTTCATGGGGATAAACGACTCACGCGGCAACCGGATCTCCTACAAGGACGACGTAATCAAGGTGCTGCGGGGGCTTACCGATACTTTGATCTACACGGCCACCCTGCCCAGCCGAACGCTCCTGAGCGGCACTATCGGGTTCGACGGGTATTTCAAGGGCGGCGACTCGTGGGGCGAGCTGACCCGGTGGGCGGCATCCGTGCAAAATCTTGTGTCGATAGGTGTAATCACCCCGGCGGTTTATCAGCCTAATGGCGACAAGCAGCATATAGACTACACCGCGCCGGCTTATTTCCGCCAGTTCGCGGATTTTTTGCGCAAGGAGGATGAGCGGCGGTACGGCTGGAATATCTTCCAGTTCGAGCGCGCCGAGGCCTCCAGCGACTGGCTTATGGGGGCGCACCACCGGCAGGCCGAGCGAAACATCCCGTTTGCCGGATGGGTGGAGATAACGGGGGATACGACGGTTCGGTTTACGAGTTTCAACGAAGGCGAGGATTTCCGCGCCCCGTGGCGCACGATTTTGAGCTATATGTGGCACGGCAACCCTGATTTCAGCTGGAACCCGGTGACCCATACAGTGGTCCGCAACCGTCCCAACACGTTTTTGAAAGATGCCGGCGACCGTTTCGCGCGTTTTTTGTGGGACAGGCGGCAGGCCCCGTGGAGCGGCATATGCGAAAAGATAATAGGCGAGGGGGAGTGGTGGGGTCCCTCAATGCTCAAGCAGTACTATACGCCGGCCGGCGCGGTGGAAGGGACCTGGGCGCTCAATTGGGTACACGGCACGGGTTCGCCCTCGGCGGTCGCCGCGCAGGACTTCAACCTTATGGCCGAGATGTACAGGCAGGCCGAGCTTGAGTGGGACGCGGCCGAGACAGGCGACGGGTACATCACGAGCGTCCCCCAGTACTTTCATGGTTTTTTCAGGCTGCTGGGAATGATGATACTTACGGGCAACCACCACGCCCCGCTTAACATGAAGCGCGCGGCCAATATGAAAGTTTATATGGATGTGGACAAAACATACGCGTTTGAGAACGACACCATCACCTATACGATAGATTACCGCAACTACGGCGCCGAGGATGGGCAGGGCGTCGTCATCATGAACCGCCTCCACTCCGACATGGTTTTTATATCGGCCACCGGCGGCGGCACACACATTCAGGGCAACAACTCCGTTAGGTGGGACATTGGCACCGTCCCCGGTTTTAAAACGGCGGCCGGCGTCGCGCCTACGCGGGGGAGCGTGTCGTTCAAGGTCATTATTCCACGGGCCAACCTGAAGCGCTACGAAAACAGGGCTCAGATTGCCGCGTCCAACGGTACGGGATGGGTGTCCAACGAGTATCCCAACAAGGTCTCTTCGGTGATGAAGCGCAACGGTGTGGACATAGCCCGCCGTGCCCTGCGGGTGGATAAATCCGTTTTCCGCGAGACCGTTAACCCCGGCATGAACGCGACCTATACCATCAATTTTGAGAACAGCGCGGAGGCAGGGTGGATGAACGGCGGTCGCCCCGGAGTCAACTTCTCATACGCGCACAGCGGCACGTCCGCTACGGCCGGATCGCACACTTTCCTTATAAGGGGTTTCCACGACGCGCACGAGGCGTATATCGATTACGGCAATTACCGTATCTCATATTTTCTGTTTGACAACAACTACACGGGGCTGGGGCCAAACGGCTGGAACGCGCCGGCGGATATTGTCGCCCCCACCTCTCTGCAGGCCGGCGTGCGCGATGGGCTGCGGCACGAAATGATTACGCCCGGTGAGGATGCAAAGGGCAGGTGGAACCAGCGGGTTATATTGCAGCTCTCCGATGTGGACAACGCGAATTCCACGCGTTCGGATACCAACTGGGCCACGATGGCCGCGCCTACGCCGTTTGTCATCAACTACTACGGCATGGGCAGCGCCGACGGCCGCGGCGGTATGCGAATACACCGAGGGGTCGACTCGCCGCTGCGCATTACGTGGCGGATGTTTGCCGGTAACTACGCCAGCCGCAGCTGGGGAGGCGACTGGTCGTTCAACAGCCGCGCGTCGGGTGTGGTCTCCGACGATCTGCTGGCCAACTGGGGCTACCCCATAAGCCCCGATTTTACCGACGATCCCGATCCCGACTATGAGGGTGTTCCGGTGCACAGGTTGCACCGTAAACTCTGCGCCTTACCGGCGTCGGTTACGGTAGATAATATATTGATAGAGGAGTGGGACGGTTACACGTGGCGCCGGGTATTCGGCAACGGGCCGCTTCCGGGGCGCGAGGTCAACAACGTCAAAATCATAGACACCATCCCGGAGGGCGTGACGTACCAGAGGTTCCTTGAGCCGCTGCCGTTTGGTATTACCCCTACGATAAACGGCCGTATCATAACATGGAATATTCCCAAGCTGCTTGTGGGCGAGAAGGGGAGCATAAAGTATACCGTTACCGCCGATCCTCTACCGGCCGGTGTAACCACCAAAACCATTATTTCCCGCGCGTGGGCATCCGCCGACCGTGAGTCGCCCATGTCAAGCCTTTGTACGCTCGTGGTAACAACCGATTCTATCCCGCCCCCGCCGCCTGAGCCTACCACCATGTGGAAGACGGCAAACAAAGATACGTTCAAGAAGGGTGATACAGTCACATATACCATAGCGTACAAACAGACCCACGGGTTCCCTGTCGCGAGCACGTCAAACAGCCAGTGGACCGGCACCGGCACATCGAGGGTGAACAGCGCCGGGAACAACATAACGCTTAACGGCCCCACCGATATGTACCACAACCTCACATACGGGACAAACGGCGTGCTTACCGGTTCGGCGCGCCCCCAGCGGTATCAGGCCAGCGTTTATGTATTCGGGCGTTCCGACCCGGCAAACAGCAGCCGGCGGGTAGAGCTTGAGTTTGATGTGCAGTGGGACGGCCTGTACATTGTGATTACGTCGAACAATCAGGCACCGTTCAGGATAGACAGCCCGTTCCGCATAGAAGATGATGATTCGTTTGACTACAAGCTGCAGTTTAAGAACGACAGTTTGCTGATTTGGATAGGGGATACGTCGGCTTCGATTCCGTCTTACACGCATACCGGTATTCCCGTGCAGGCGGGATATGCAGGCGTTAAGTTCACCGCGTCGGAGGGGCAGGCGAACGGGTGGCTTAGAAATTGGGCGAGCCATTTTGACGTAGCCTACAACATAACAATCCGCGATACCATACCGTGGGGTGTGAGTTATGTTCAGGGATCGGCTGCCGGCCGTTTCAACACAGGCTCTCGTGCGCCGCAGCCTGTTGCCGGTACGGTTTCGGGCAATGTGATAACCTGGCCGGTCGTGAGCGGTATGGGCGCCGCCGACGCGCTGGGCGCAAATGATTCCCTGACCCTGACGTGGCGCGGCGTTGTGGATACGGCGAAGGGCCGCACGATCATCAACACCGCATACGCCGATCTTGCCGGTTACCCCAAAGATTCGCTCGGCGCGTTTGCCAATTCGCGTTTTGCGCTTGAGGGCGATCCCGATCCCCCCGATACCAGCGGTGACGGCGGCGGCGACCCCAACCTGCAGACCGGCCTGACCGTCCGCGCGGACCCGGCGGGAGGTATGTTCTCGGCCTCGCTTTCCATAACTCTGTCTTCGCTGCCGGGGGCATCTATATGGTACACGTTCAACGGCATGCAGCCCGACACGACCGAGATATGGACATTCCGTTACAGGGGCCAGCCGCTTGAAATATCGACACTGACGACGCTCTGCGCGGCGGCCTACGCCCCCGGTTTTGAGCCGTCGGATACCATAAGGCACGTCTATGAGCCGATAAGGACGGTGCCGGCGGTCTCCGCCATATTCTTTGACGATGTGGGCGATGGTCTTGCGCATGGGGTAAAATTGGTACTCTCCGGCAGCCGGGTTCAGGAGCCGTATGAGGAGATCATAAAGCGGCATCTGGACCTGATATCGCTGCCTGGGTTGCCGGTGATAGACTCGTTGCAGTTCAGAGGCGATACCATAGTTATCCGTTTCAGAGGCGCCGGCATTGAGCCTGCGCTCGACGCGAAGGTGATAATTCGTGAGCCGACGCTTCCGAGCGCACAGTACACTTCTGCCCACGGGTATCTGGCCGCGCGTGAACTGACCATTATGGACGGCGTGGCGCCGGTAATTGTTGAGGCGGTGTACTATCCGTCGCTTATAGACAGCGCGTCCGGCGTTTATGGCGACACGCTCGCGGTTACATTCAACAAGTACGCCGCGCTCGCGCAGGCAGCAGGCTCTGCCACGCCGTTCGTGTTTATCTACGGGAATGGGACCTACGAACTAGAGCTTGGGTACATAAGGCATGATGGGCAGACCATCTACTTCATGGTCTCAGGCATCTCAGGCCGTGTCCCGGCGGTCCCGACCGATGGCGACTCGGTCCGCATAAAGGCCGGCGGCTATGTAACCAACCTGTTCGGTTACGCGCAGGAAAACGCTAACAACACGGCTGTCCCGCTCAAGTTGAGGTACCCTGGCCTGAACTACGTGGTCAAGGCCGGCCCCAGCCCTTCGCAAGATGTGGTACGCATAATGATAACTGTGGAGCCGTTCCTGCCATCCGCTTTTGCGGCGCTGGACCCGAAAGTGCGTATTTTTGACAGGATGGGCAAAACGGTCGCCCTCTCGGGTAAGAATTTAACGGCAGAGATTGTTAACGGGCAATATATAATCGTCTGGGACGGTAGCAACATTAACGGCAGACTGGTAGGTACCGGAACGTATCTTATACATATAGTATTGGTGGATCAGGATGGCGATAAGCGTACCACAAGGCAGCGGGTTTACATATTGAGGGATTGATGGAATTTATACACGGCGTTTTGGAGTGGTTTATAATTGTGCTTATAATGCCGGCGGGGCTGCTCGCCGGCAAGTTGTTGCCGTTCAGGGGCATTCGCTGCGGATTCTACGTAATTTTGCTGCTTGCGGCGTTCGTTTTGGATCTGAATAAGGTGACTTTTCGCTCCGACGCAGCGAATTTGGTTTTTTATCTGTTGATACTGCTGGCGTTTACGGAGTTTTTTTGGTTCTGTGTCCGCAAAAAGAGCAAATTGCTGCTATGCGGTGCGTTTATGGGGTTGGTTCCTGTATTTTTGTACGTATACGCCGCGGCCCTGCTGCTGTTACCGTTGCCGTGCCATAAAAACAGCGGCGAACTGGTAGACGAGTACAAAAGCTGCTCATTTGGGGCTTACAAGCTCACAAAACGGCTCTCCTTTGATCCGTTCAACCCGGCGCAAGTCTATGTATTATATAGGGATATCAAGAATACGCCGCTTAAAAAGCAGGTAGACAGGTTTCCCTCCCCCAAGGGCTATATAGAGGCCAGATTCGTACCGAGGTGGCAGTGCAGGGGAGATGGCAGGGCCAAGGTTGAATTATATATAGACGGTTACACGCTTTGGGGGCTTGAAGACAAAACCGATGAGGAGAAGCAGGCTAAAACTGAGGAAGAAAAGGCCTTAAACTCAAAGAAAAAGGCTTTTTGAATTTTTTTTTGACTTTATCGCAAACTTTATTTATTTTTATTTAAAGTCATATCGGCAAAGTGCCGATAATGATAATAGGATTGAAAGGAGCCGAGAATCATGCAGATCAACAAAATTTCTCAGGCAATGCAGAGCGAGTTGCGTAAGGTTGACGGTACTGCCCGTAAGCAGGAAAAGGAACAGCCTGTGGCGAAGGCCGGGGCCGGCATCACAGACCGTTCAGAGCTGTCCGCAGACGGCATGAAGCAGCGCGAGGTTAAGGGCGAAATGCAGATCATATCGTCCATGGTCAGGGCGCAGCCCGACATCAGAACCGAAAAAATTGCCGAGGCGCGGTCGAATATCAGCATGGGCGTATACAATACCGCTGATTTCACCGATAAGCTGGCCTCAAAGCTGGCGAGCGCGCTCGCTTAAACGGTTTACGGCGCTATCTGTTATAATTTATGGCGTGGGGATATCCCATCCTCGCGCCAATTGCTTTAACAAGCGGGCAGTTCAGGCAGTAGTTCATATTTAAGGATTCCAGGCGCTTCTTCTCCATCTCATCCCGTTTGGGGTCTCTCCCGTACGCGTTGCAAACCCTGATTTTTCGCCCCATGAAGACCTTGTTGTCAAGCTCGTACATCGCCGCCTCCGCCTTGGGCTCCTCCAATTCTATAAAACCGTATCCACGGGACAGCCGCGTTTCCTTGTCGGAGATCATTACTATGGAGTGGATAGGTTCGTACCAGCGGAACAGGTCTCTTAACTGCTTTTCTGTTATGTAATAGGGGATATTGCCGATATATAATTTCTTGGTTTTCACAGGGAGCCCCCCTTTTCGGTTATTCGTCCAATGGGACAACAGGGGGCCTATGGCGCGTTCGCGCGGGTCTTGCGGCCTCGTTGTACCCGATTAAATCCTCCTTGCATGCGGAATTCAGCAAAAGCAAAAATTGTGCCAATTTCAGGAGGGGCGGAAATGGTGGGATTTTGGGGGGATGGCACGGCGGCGTGGTGCGATTTTCCCAAATTGATTCTCAAAATGGTGATGTTGGGAAAATTATCATTTAATGTACACGCTATAGGCCAGTGCATCGGGTGCCGTCCGGCGACATCACGCTGGTCGTGCAGTCGTCGGACGGCACCCGGTGTACTGGCCGCCGATTGCAAGAAATTTTCATTTACCAGATTTGCACGGAATTCTGAATTATCTTCTCAACGAGGTTTTTGATGGCTTTGGTGCGCCCGGCCTGCTCGTCTTCGGATTGGAAATTATACAGGCCCTCGCCGGAGACGGTGCCTTTGTAGATTTGCTCCTCTTTTCGGTTGTCGAAGAACTCGACGTCGGCGGATATCCGTACGATGTACTGCTCGACGTTGACCTCGGCGCCGCCGGCCCCGAAGGTTTGCGGCTGGTTGGTGTAGCGGGTAACGGTGCCGCGGATGACCGCGTCGGCGCCTTCGTTGGCCGGGCGCAGTTGGCTCTTGAGGATTTCGCTCGACAGCTCGGTGGTAACGTCGTCGTTGATGCCAGGCTCAAGCGTGGTGTTGGCGAAGACCGGGATCTGCACCGTCTTTATGTGGGTCGGCAGGGTAGAGCCGCTGAACGAGTAGATTGAGCAGGAGGTCAGCGCGAGGGGCAGCGCGGTAACCGCCAGTATGGCTATGTATTGATAAAGTTTATTCGCCGTCATCATAGTAATATCCTCATAATATTTTTATGATATCCTTAATAAATATTGTTGATACATATCGTCGATAAATATCATTGATAATATCCTTTAAATATCCTCAAACGGTACATAAGTAACATTCGATCCGGAACCTGTATCCGTATTGACAGTTGACGAAACACTCGCGTCCGGCAGCGGCCTGTCAAAAAACTCGCGCGCCCGCTCAATCATCCCGTCAACATCATTAAACTCGTTAATCGGGCTCCCCACCGACCGCGAGAACTGCTTGCCGTAGCCTTTGGTGAGTATCCTGTTGTCAAGCACGGCCAGTACGCCCCTGTCGCTCGCGGACCGTATAAGCCGCCCCGTGCCCTGACGGAACTTGATGATAGCTTCCGGTACTGAGTAGGAGAAGAACGAGCTGCCGTGCAGCGCCTCCATGCGCCGCCCCAGCGCCTGCGTGAGCGGGTGCGATGGTACGGGGAACGGCAGCCGCGGGATGATTACCGCCTCGCACGCCTCGCCCGGCGCGTCCACGCCCTCCCAGAAGGAGTCGGTGCCCAAAAGTATCATGCCGCTCTGCGCCTTGAACTCCTCAAGCATCGAGTTCCTGTTCCCCGCGAACCCCTGCGCGAGAAGATTATTCCTGTCTACGTCGGGGCGCGACTTAAGCTGCGAGTAGACGTTGTTGAGCATCGCGTTTGACGTGAAGAGGACGAGTATGTTCTTGCCTAATTTCGAGTGTATCCCCGCGATGACCTCGGCTGCGAACTGCGGGAACGCCGGGTTGTCCGGCTCCGGGCAGGTCCTGAACGCGCCGAAGAGCATCTGGTTGTTGCCGTAGGGGCTGGGCAGGATGATGGATGTCGTCTTGTCCGCGAATTTTTCAAGCCCTGCGGCGCGTTTGAAATAGTCGGTCGAGCCGCTTGTCGCCAATGTCGCCGACGTGAAGACAATCCCGCCGCTACACCGCCCCCATATCTCCGCCAGCAATTCGCTTATGTCAAGCGGGACGCCGCAAAGTTTTGTCCACTTTTTCTCGTGGTTACCCTCAAGCCAGAAGACGTGGTCGTCGGTTTTAGCGGCTACAAGATATTGCAGATCGGCCCGCAGCTGCGATGTCTGCTCCGCGCACGCCGCCGTTACCTCGCGCAGCTCGTCAACCTTATCCTTGTCCGCTGCCGACAGTACCTGCCTGAATTGATGAAAAGCGTCCTGCAGTTCACCGAGAGTTATATCGAACACCGCCGGTTCGAGCAGCCGCTGCAATGAGTTTTCGCCTACGGGTATCTGATAGTCCGCCTCGGACTCCGGCGCGGTTGTCCGTGCCCATTTGTCAAGCTCGTGCAGCAGGTCCTGCGAGCGCTTGCGCAGGTGTTTGAGGTGGCCTTTAAGCTCTTTCTCAAACTCTTTGGTGTTGATGGCGTCCTTATATGCAGATGCCGTTTGCAGGAGATTTTGTAATTTATCCACAAACGCGGTAGTTCGGTTCGTGTCTAATTCAGTCCTTAAATGTTGATGCCCGCTTGATTCGAGGTGGTGGGCCTCGTCAAAAATGATTGAGCCGATATCCCCCAGAAACGATGTCTCCGAGCAGATGTCGGAATAGAACAGCGCGTGGTTGATTACCACTATATGCGATGTCTGCGCTAATTGCCGCGCTCTGCGCAAAAAGCAGGTAGAGTTGTAAGGGCAGCGCCGCCCCGCGCAGTCCTGGCTGTCGGCGGAGATCATGTTCCACGTTTTAAAGAACCATTTGGGGTTGAAGAACGTCTGCTCCTCAACCTCCCCGGATACGGTATTTTGCGACCAGGCGATGAGCGGCAGTACGGCGTTGCGCTCGCGCGGGGAGAGGTTGCCCATTTCGCCGCGCAAAAGCTTGTAGAATCTGTTGCGGCAGAGGTAATTGCCGCGCCCCTTGAGTTTGGCATAGCGCAGAGTCCCGCCACAAATCGCTGCGGCGGCTGGCAGGTCTTTGTTGATCAATTGGTCCTGAAGGTTGCGCGTATGCGTTGATACGACCACCCGGCAGTTATTCTTTAACGCGTGGAACGCTGCGGGTACGAGGTACGCGAGGGATTTGCCCGTACCGGTACCGGCTTCGGCTACGAGGATCCCGTTATCGTTAAGCGCATCAACAACATTCAGGGCCATCTCCTTCTGCGCGGGCCGCGGCATGAATCCTTTGATGATCCCGCCGATATTATTTGTATTGATATCTCCGCTGCCGCCGCTGTTTTTGCGGATATCCCCGCCGTCTCCCGAAAATACTTTCTCAATTTGCCCCCTGTCAACCTCCAAAAAATACTCCGGCGTGTCGACCTTTGGCAATAGTGCGGGCAGCGGCTCGCCCATCTTCAGATTAACGCCGTATCTGGCTCCAAACAGGCTTCTTATCGCAAGGGTCTTGAACATGGACCCCCCCGGCGCGAACGCGGCCAGAGCCTGCCGTACCTCAAGCGGCAGATCGCCAAGCATGGGTATCAGCTTAACGGCCAGTTCCCCCGACGCCTTCGCGTCGTGCAGCGCACGGTGCGCGTTTTCAAGCGTTACCCCCGTCGCGGCGCAAGCGTGCTTGAGCGAGTAGCGGCCCACGTGCTGCAGCAGTATCCTTGACATCAGCGCGGTATCTATAATTTGCGGCGTGATGTCTGGAAACGCCGCGCGCCTGAGCTCCTCGTTTATGAACGTCAGGTCGAACTCGGTCTGGTGCCCGCAGATGGGAAGGGAGCCGATGAACTCTAAAAGCTCCATCGCGATATCTGCGAATTTAGGCGCTGGGCGTACGTCGTCGTCGGTAATTTTGGTCAGCCGCGTGATGTGGTCTGGTATGGGCACGCCGGCGTTTATAAATGTCGAAAACTCTTTTTCGGGCTTTCCGTCCACAAACCGCACCGCGCCGATTTCGATCACCCGGTCGTGCTTGAAATCAAGCCCGGTCGTCTCTACGTCTACAGCTACGAAATCCGGTATTGCTATTGACTGCGGCGTAGGGGATTGAGTTGATTTGCTGGCAGCAGCCGTGGCTTTACCGTCTGCGGCCTTTTGGGCATCGTCGGCGAGCCCCTTTTTGGCGTCATCCGGCAATAAATCAAACAGTCTGGGCATATTTGAGCTTTCTCAAGGATATTTTTCTACATATGTAATATACACTATGCATCCGTCCACCCGTACCGATTTTTAATATTTTTTCGTCCGCCGCCTGTATGGTTCGCCTGGGAGGGGGTTATAATCCGGCGCCGCGCCCGATGCCGGCTTTCAGCAAAATCAGCTATTATCTGGGGAGCAATATCTTGGCAAGCGCGGCCCTCTTGTTCTTTTTGTCCGTCAGCCCGAGCTTTTTATATATCCCCGTGAGGCACATTCTCACCCGAATGTCGGATATGCAGCACTGCTCCGCAATGTTTTTGCTGCTTGTGCCCTCGGCGGCCATCACGGCTATGGCAAGCTCTTTTGTCGTGAGTAAAGACGCCATTGGGGCGGGCGCCGTCTTCACCTGCTTCGTCTTCATGGAGTTTACGAGCTGCAGGAACCCCATTACCCGCGCGCGGAACTCGTCTATATCGTAAGGTTTCGTTATATAGTCGTTCCCGCCTGCCGTAAGCCCCGCGATGATGTCCGCCTGTTCCGTCTTTGCCGTCAGAAACAGCACCGGCGCGTCGCACACCTCCCGCAGCTCCGAGAGGAACTCTATGCCGCTGCCGTCGGGGAGCATGATGTCTAAAACCACCACATCCGGCGCGGCGATGGCGAGCCGTTCCCGCGTTTCCGCTATAGTCTTTGCCGTCAGCACAACGAGGCCCATCTTCGCCAGCATCTGGCGGTTTATGTCGAGGATTTTCGGATTGTCCTCCACCATCAGCACTATGCCGTCAACCATTGCCGCCCCCCTTTTTGATTCCGTTAAGCACAACTGTAATGCGCGTCCCGGCGCTTGGAATGCTATGCACCGTTATTTCGCCGCCGTGCATTCTCGCTACCTCCCGGCATATAGAGAGCCCTGTGCCCGCCCCGCCAGCAGCCATTATGTTGAACAGGCGGACGCGGAACTCCAAATGTCCGCCGAACAGCGTTTTTGCGGTCTTGCTTAAAAAGTCGGTCATACTCTGTGTTCCCGGCAAGGTTATCAATACCGAATAAATATACATTCCGGCAGGGGCGGATGTGCGGATTATAGCGCTGAAAGACGGAACGTTCCCTGATTCTTTAATCCGCCAGAATCTTCATTCAGACAATGGCGTATGATGAAAATAATCATTGAAATACCGTATGCATGAATACTATACTTATATATAGGACTTTTTATAGGACGCATCGGAGATAAAAATGATTAAATTTTGTTTTGCCGTTCTGCCGTTTTTGTTTGCTGTTTGCCTGTCCGGCTGCCAAAAGAGCGAGCTCGTGCCCTGGGTTCCGGGCCGCCCGCTTGCCGCCGACTCCCTCAAGATAGGCGTTATCTATGTTGGCGGCCCGCGCGTCGGGTACTCTCTGGCGCATGAATTGGGCATTCAGGAGGCTCAGAAGGAGCTGGGGCTGCGCGATGACCAGATTATCCGCAAGCCATACGTGAACAGCGCCGAACCCGCCACCGTTGAGAACGCTATGGAGGATGCCATAGAGGCGGGCGCGAATCTCATCATCGCCACCAGTTGGGGGTATATGGATGCCTGCGAAGATATGGCCGCCAGATACCCGGGGGTCATATTTGCCAACGCGTCGGGCCACAAGAAGAACGACATAAACTTTACGAACTATTTCGGGCGCGTCTATCTGGCGCGCTACCTCAGCGGCATCGTGGCCGGTTTGAAGACCAAGAGCGGCAAGATAGGGTACGTAGCGGCCATGGACAAGTCGAACAGCGAGGTGACAGGCGGCATAAACGCGTTTGCCATGGGGGTGGAGAGCGTGAACCCGATGGCGAATGTGTACGTTTCCGTGATAATAAACTGGTACGACCCCACCGTAGAGGCTCAGTCCGCGCGCCGGCTTGCCGCCGAGGGGTGCGACGTTATCGCGCACCATTCCGACACCCCGCAACCGCAGCACGTGGCCGAGAAGGTCAATGTCTGGGGCATAGGCTATAACGTAGACATGATGAAAGACGCGCCGAATGCGGTTCTGACCTCGGTAGTCTGGAACTGGGGCAACTACTACAAAAAGCTCCTGAGCGGCATAATTGACGGGTCATTCAATACCACTCCCTACTACGGCGGTCTGGCGGACGGTATGGTCGACATCACGCCGCTTAACCCCGCGCTGGCCGAGCCGGGGATGGAGGAGGCGGTAGCTGCGGCAAGAAAGCGCATTCTGGAAGAGGGGTTCAACGTTTTTGAGGGCGAAATTAAGACAAACGATGGCCGAATTGTGGGCACGCCGGGCGGCAAACTCTCGGACGGGGAGATCACCGGCGGGATCGACTGGTATTATCGTAACGTCGCGCTGTTGAAATAATTGCGGATATCAGGCATAAAAAACGCGAATTTCATCAAAAGTTACCATTTAATCTACACGCTACAGGCCAGTGTACCGGGTGCCGCCCGGCGACCTCACTACAGCAGTAATGCGCCGGAGATTATAGGGCACTGTTTTGAAGTGGAACGGCTATATCTTCGAAAAATCAAGCGGTTGCGCTGGTATTTTTATACAAAAACAGTAAGTTTTACGCCAAAATAATGTATCATTATTTCGTAAAAAACGCTACATTAACGATACATTGACGATACAACGCGGGGCAATTTTTTTAATTATATTTATAGATGTGCGGTAATGGACCAACCGCCTTGGTTGACCGGATCGTTTGCCGGTTGGCTGACCAGCATACCATCCTGACTGACCAACAGATGCCGGCATTTTCGTAAGCGGAGGCTGCACTGCTAAGTGCCTGCCACCCCCGTCCGAGTGCGGAATGCCGGTGTCTCAATATTTATTGTCCCCCCCTTTTTTGCTCACCGCTGATGCTTCCCGTGGGGGCTTGGGGGCTGTGCGGGCAGCCGCTGCCGTGGGCGCCGGAACCGCAAAATTTGCACTCTGAGGCCATTTTTCTCTCCTTTATACGGGTATTTATGGATTCTTGTGTAATATCCGTGCAATAACAATATAATATATTTTTTGCGGGCATGTCAATAATTTCAAAATTTGCATAATGGATTGCCATCAATTATATTATAGGTGATGTCTGTAATTGTAACTGATTCCATTAACCATAAAACATTGCGAGGGCAGTATGAGTCAAGTCAGTAAAGAGGGTGCAAAAACCGTTCCCGCCGGCACCGTGGATTTTCCCACCATTAAAGGCTGGAAGATCAATCACAAGGGTATGACCAAGCAGTCTGTGCAGCTCAGTATATTGTACAGCCTGGAGTACAACATCTCCAAGGACAGTCTGTCGGTTACCCCCTACGACCAGTTTTTGGGCCTCTCCTACGCGGCCCGCGAGCGCGTTATTGAGCGGTGGATCTCCACGGCGCAGAAGTACAAGGCCGACAACGTAAAGCGCGTCTACTACCTCTCCATGGAGTTCCTCATGGGCCGCCTTCTGGGCGATACCATGATGAACCTGAAGATGACGGATATCAGCGAAGAGGCTGTCAGGGAGCTTGGGCTCAACTGGGAAGAGCTTATTGACCAGGAGCACGATGCCGGTCTGGGCAACGGCGGTTTGGGCCGCCTCGCCGCCTGCTACCTCGATTCCATGGCGTCCCTGAAGCTGCCGTCAATGGGGTACGGTATACGGTACGACTTCGGCATCTTCAACCAGAAGATTGTGAACGGCTTCCAGCACGAGATGCCGGAGCAGTGGCTGCAGAGCATCAACCCCTGGGAGATCGAGAGGGCGGAGTACAAGGTCAACGTGAAGTTCTACGGCCGGACGATGCAGTATCAGGAGCAGGGCGGGCGCAACTGCGTGAATTGGGTAGATACCGAGAACGTCATCGCGATGCCCTACGATATCCCCGTTCCCGGTTATGGCGTCAACAACGTCAATACCCTGAGGCTGTGGTCGGCGCGGTCGGCGGATGAGTTTAATCTCCAGTATTTTAATAACGGCGATTACATCGGCGCCTGCCACGACAAGTTTACGAGCGAGAATATCTCGAAGATACTGTACCCTAACGATAACAACATCTCCGGCAAGGAGCTGCGTCTCAAGCAGCAGTTTTTCTTCTCGTCCGCGTCGCTGCAGGATATCATCAGGCGCTATCTGAAGACTAATAAAGACTTCAAGGCGTTTGCGGATAAAGTCTCCATACAGCTTAACGATACGCACCCGTCAATCGCTATCGCCGAGCTGATGAGGCTGTTTATCGACGAGCACCGCCTCAACTGGGACGAGGCGTGGGGTATAGTCCAGAAGACGTTTGCGTACACCAATCACACGCTTATGCCCGAAGCGCTTGAGAAGTGGTCGGTCGGTTTGATGACGCACCTGCTGCCGCGCCACATTGAGATTATCTACGACATCAACGCGCAATTCCTGCGCGAGGTCTCCTACAAGTTTCCCGGCGATCTCGACAGGCTCCGCCGCATGTCGCTCATAGAGGAAGGGGATGACAAGCAGGTGCGCATGGCGTACCTCGCCATCGCCGCGAGCCATTCGGTAAACGGCGTCAGCGCGCTGCATACCGAGCTTCTCATCAACGGGCTTGTGAAGGATTTCTACGAGATGTGGCCGGAGAAGTTCAACAACAAGACCAACGGCATCACCCAGCGCCGCTGGCTCTACAAGGCCAACCCCTCGCTGCGCAGCCTGATAAACGGCAAGATCGGTGATGAGTGGGTAACTGACCTCTTCCAGCTCAAAAAGCTGGAAAAATTCGCCGACGACAAGGCTTTCCGCAAGGAGTGGGCCGCCGCGAAACTTGCCGCCAAGCAGGCGTTCGTCGACAAATTTTACAAGTGGGAAAAGGTCAAGATCAATCCAAACATGATGTTCGACGTGCAGGTAAAGAGGATACACGAGTACAAGAGGCAGCTCATGAATGTGCTGCATTGCATAGAGCTTTACAACAGGATAAAGAACGGCGACACTAAGGGCTTCGTGCCCCGCACGGTGATGTTCGCGGGTAAGGCGGCGCCGGGTTACTATATGGCGAAGCTTATTATCAAGTTCATCAACAACGTAGCCGGCATCATAAATAATGACCCTGCAGCCAAAGATTTATTGCGCGTGCACTTCTTGCCCAACTACCGCGTCTCGCTCGCCGAGTACGTTATTCCGGCGGCGGACCTGTCTGAGCAGATTTCCACGGCGGGCACGGAGGCCAGCGGCACCGGCAACATGAAGTTCGCGCTCAACGGCGCGCTGACTATCGGGACGATGGACGGCGCCAACGTCGAGATGCATGAGGAGATTGGGAATGACAACATTTTCATCTTCGGGTTGCGGACAAATGAGGTTGGTGACCTGCAGAGCAGGGGTTACAATCCTAAGGACTTCTACAACAACAGCCCGATGCTCAAGCAGGTTGTAGACCTGATATCAAGCGGTTACTTCAGCCCCGAAGACACCGGCATGTTCAACCCGATCGTCGATACGCTGATGAATAACGACCGCTTTCTGGTGATGGCCGACTTCGATGCGTATGTCAGGTGTCAGGAGCAGGTCGCCAAGTGCTACAGCAATCAGGACGAGTGGGTTAAGAAGTCTATCCTGAATGTCGCGAGGATGGGCAAATTCTCGTCGGACAGGGCGATTTCGGAGTACGCGAAAGATATTTGGGGCGTTAAGGCTACGGATGTCAAGCTTGACATCTGATAATGTATAATTTTTATGGTAATTTTTGAAGGCGTAGGGGCGGGTTTTAAACCCGCCCTTTGCGCATAGGAGAATGATGCGTTCAAAATTACAGGAAATATCGATTACGGCCGCTGATATGGACAGCGCCGAGGGCAAGAGCGTCCTTAAAAAAATAAAGGCCGCGCGGGAGAAGCGCAGCGACGAGGTTTCCCGCGCTGTCAATGCCATACTTGAGGATATAAGGAAACGCGGAGACGCCGCGCTGTTTGATTATACCGAACAGTTCGACAAAGTGCGCCTGACACCCTCTACGGTGCGTATAGACCTCGCACATCTGAGGGAGAGGGGAAGGCTCGCGCCGCCCGCGCTCAAGGCGTCCATACGCGCTGCGGCAGGGCGCATAAGGGGCTTTCACTGCCGGCAGGGGCTTATAGACTTCAAGCTCAAGACGCTTGACGGCGAGCTGGCCCAGATAGTGAAGCCGCTCAAGCGCGTAGGGGTTTATGTCCCCGGCGGGCACACCGTCTATCCGTCGTCCGTGCTGATGAATATCATCCCGGCGAAACTCGCGGGCGTCAAGGACATTGCCGTTGTAACTCCGCCGAGGGAAGATATCGATCCCGGCGTGGCGTACGCGCTTGATTATCTCAAGGTAACGGAGGTTTACACTGTAGGCGGGGCGCAGGCAATCGGCGCGCTGGCTTATGGGACAAAGACCATACCCCCCGTTGACAAAATCGTCGGCCCCGGCAACACCTATGTCGCGGCTGCCAAGCGCCTTGTATACGGGAGCGTTGATATAGACTCGGTAGCGGGCCCGAGCGAAGTGGTGATAATCGCCGATAAATCCGCCCCGCCGCGCCTTGTCGCGCTTGATATGCTGGCGCAGGCCGAACACGGCACGGGNGACGAAATCGCCGTCTGTATCGTAGAAAGCAAAGCCGTAGCCGAAAAGATCGCCGCGGCTCTCAAAACAGAGATCGAGAAGTCACCGGTTAAAAATGTTCTGATGAAACTGCCGCCGCACGCGATAACGATAATGGTGACGCCGTCCCGCAAGGAGAGCATGGCGCTGTCGAACTCCATAGCGCCGGAGCACTTGCAGATTATGACGGAAACGGCTGACAAGGACCTCAAGTTCGTCCAAAACGCCGCCGCCGTATTTTTGGGGGTCAACACCCCCGTCGCGCTCGGCGATTACTTTATCGGCACCAACCACGTCTTACCNACAGGCGGCGCCGCAAGGTTCGCATCACCGCTTGGAGTTGAGAGTTTCCAAAAGCGCATATCGGTAGCCAGGGCCTCGCCAAAAGGCCTGCAAACGGCAACCGAATACGTATCGGACTTTGCCCGCGCCGAGGCGTTTGTCCACCACGCCATGTGTGTAGAGGAGAGGAAACCGCAGTAGGTGATTATCGTTGGCGGATGTTGATGTATTCGATATCTTACGGGGATGGGCATCACGCCTGTCCCCTGTTTTTATGGTTAACCCGCACTAATAACTTACAAATCTCTGCGCTGGATAACTGCCGTAATCGTGGCTGTGTTTGCATGAGAAACGCTAAATCTTTTGGGCGTGCTGGGGGGATTTAGACATTAGCGAGGAGTACTCCAGCACCCGGCTCTGGCCAGTGTCGTTCAGGGTGCGGAAAATGCGGAGGGCGAGGGCCTCGGAACTGTTTTGGGCTATCAGGTCGGGGAGGGGGTCGAGGCCTAAAATTGTATCGCCCGTTACGTTCAATGCTTTTGCAAGACTCATTATCGCCGCCGCATTAGGTTCTCGCTTGCCTGTTTCGTAGCGGCTAAGGGCAGATAACGATATCCCGGCAGCATCAGCCAAATCTTTTTGGCTAAAACCCGCCATTTTTCGAAAATGTGTAATTCGTTGCCCCAGCGATGAATCCATAATGCCCCCTCCCTTTCTAAATTATATAATAACACAAATACGGTCAAGGCATTTAGTAATTGATTTATTAAATATTTGCTTTTTGTTGCCAAATGGAATTATATTTATCAAGTATGGCGTCCATTTGGCAAATTGAGCACAGGAAGGAAACGTGTATGTACCCTAATTTAGAGGCGGAGCAGGTTCGTTGCGGGTATAGCGATGGGTACGTTGCCCAAAGATTGGGGATAAGCGCGGAGGCGTACCGGGACAGGAAAGAATCTGACGGGATACTGCTGTCGGAGGCGGTGGCGCTGGCGGGGATCTATAAGAAGTCAATGGACTATCTGTTCTGCTCCAACACCCTTCCGCTACCGGCAAATTCTCTTTAGTCAGGCAGATCAACCTCCGTTTAGCGGATACATGCCGTAGGTTTGAAAAGTTCATAGACGTAACTCGCGCTTTCCGTATACAGCCCGGTCTCGGTATCCTGCAGCTTGTCAAAAATCTCAGAGTTATAGAATTGTTCCATAGCGGTTTTGATATCTACGCCCGTGTCTTCGGCGATGTAGGTGATAACATCTCTGGTGACGAATAATTTCAGATATTCTGCGCTTGTCATGTTAAGAGATCCTCGTAAGGAAAGAGAGCGATTTTTCGGTATGGAATGAAATCTGTTGGCTCAGGTCCCTGTACCGCAGGGCGTCCAGCAGTCCGGCGGGGGATAGTCGTCCGTCTACGTAGAGTTCTATTGTAAGCCTGATATCGTCATTAGCTACCGGGCCTGTCACGACATCGTATTTATTGTCTCTGTTGCAGTTGGGGTCTGATATAGTGTTAAATTTTCGGTTACGGTTATTTAAGACAAAGGTAGCCCACTCTATGCTCGGTTCCGCGAATGTTTTTATGTGTATTTTCTCGTCGGAGAAAATATTTTCATCCAGCGAAAACTCGCTAAGTACCGGATTGCCGCCAAACAGCCTCGCGGTTCGTTTGGCCATTATCAGCGCCTGTTCTTTGATTTCGGTGGTATAAAATCCCTGACCGAAGTCTTTAAACGGCTTGCATTTATCCAAGTTGGCCGACTCTACGGCGCAGTTGGATCCGTGGTACAGGATCATTACAGGGTGCCTCCGTTTTGCTTGCAGACGATTGTAAGCGCCTCTACCGTATCTGCGGGGGAGAGGGTGTGCTCAATGTCGTAGTAGTCTTGCAGGTAGTCTAAGCCCTTGTGTTCATTCAGGTAATTGAACGATTCCCTGACCGCGAGGTGTTTCTCGTGGGCGAAGTCGTTCACGCTCATCACCATAAATTCCGCTAATTTTTTGCTCATAGTGGTCTCCCATATATCAATATACCGTCCCTCTGAATGGCGTTGACAATGAGTTCCTTGAGCTTATCCGGTTCTGCCTGTATTTTTGCGTCCATACTTTAAATATAATATAGGGTACGGACGGCAGCAATATTATTTTAATCGGCAACGTATCAGTTTTGGCCGCATCTGCGGAAAAGCGCTAAATCTTTCGGGTGTGCTGGGGGGATTTCGACAGTACCGAGGAGTACTCCAGCNCCCGGCCCTGGCCGGTGTCGTTCAGGGTGCGGAAAATGCGGAGGGCGAGGGCCTCGGAGCTGTTTTGGGCTATCAGGTCGGGGAGGGGGTCGAGACCTACAAGGGTGTCTACCGTTATGTTCAGGACTTTTGCTATTTTCATCAGGGTTGAGATGCTGGGTTCCCGTATATCCTTTTCATAGTGGCGAAGAGTGTCGTATGATATTCCAATAATTTCAGCCAGACGCTTTCGGCTAATAGCGTTTTTTTTCCTGTAATGTATGATTTGTTGCCCAAATGAGGTACCCATGCAAAAATCTCCTTTCCTTAATTTATATGTTTTCTATAATACGGTCAAGGCATTTTGCTATTATTTAATAAAAAATTTGACTTTTCGTACTGTAATACAGTATATTCATATAGTATAGTACATTTTGTACGGTAATTGCCCGAAAAGGAGCCGGCTGTGTATCCTAACTTAGAGGCGGAGCAAGCCCGTTTAGGGCATAGCGATGAATACGTCGCCCAAAAATTGGGGATGAGCGCGGAGGAGTACCGGGAACGCAAGGAGTCTGACGGGATATTGGCGTCGGAGGCGGTGGCGCTGGCGGGGATCTATAGCAGGTCGATGGATTATCTGTTTGGGGCGGGGGGTGGGGACGGGGGGAGCGGGNGTGGGGGTACGAGACGGCGAAGTTTTGAGTTATGAAATATAATGCGTAAATTCAAATATAGGAGGTTGGGATGAGGAAGGGTGCTATACGGAGGTTCTTTGGGGTGGTTTTGGGGGTGGCGGTGTTTGCGGTGCCGGGGGCGGCGCAGACGTGGGATTGCGGGGAGGTGCCGGGGGCGGTTACTGCTACGTTGAGTGAGGGGGTGCTTACTATTAGTGGGTCGGGGGCGATGGCAAATTATTCATATAGTATTACCACTTGGGATAGTAGTACCCCTTGGTATAGTGATAGAAGTTCCATTATCGGAGTAGTCATTGAAAGTGGTGTGACTTCTATCGGAGATTATGCTTTTTCCAATTGTACGGGCTTGACGTCCGTAACGATTCCCAATAGTGTGACTTCTATTGGGGAATATGCTTTTATCGGTTGTACGGGCCTGACGTCCGTAACGATTCCCAATAGTGTGACTTCTATTGGGGAATATGCTTTTATCGGTTGTACGGGCCTGACGTCCGTAACGATCCCCAATAGTGTGACTTCTATCGGAAATAGTGCTTTTAACAATTGCACGGGTCTGACATCCGTAACGATCCCCAATAGTGTGACTTCTATCGGAATCTATGCTTTTCGCAATTGCGTAGGTCTGACGTCCGTAACGATCAATAGTGAGACTTCTATCGGATACTTTTACAGTGTTTTTGAAAATTGCACTAATCTGACGTCTATAGTCGTATCAGTAGATAACGCCAATTATAGCTCTGATAATGGGGTATTATTCAATAAAGATAAGACTCGCTTGTTGCTATATCCAATGGGCAAACAAGGTGTATACACGATCCCCAATAGTGTGACTTCTATTGGGGAATATGCTTTTATCGGTTGTACGGGCCTGACGTCCGTAACGATCCCCAATAGTGTGACTTCTATCGGAAATAGTGCTTTTTACGATTGCAGGGTCTTGACGTCTATAACGATCCCCAATAGTGTGACGTCTATCGGCAGCTTCACTTTCAGTGGGAGTGGTCTGACGTCCGTAACGATCCCCAATAGTGTGACTTCTATTGAAAATGCTGCTTTTCAAAACTGTACGGGCTTGACGTCCGTAATCAGTTTAAAAACTACCCCGCTCAATATATCTCAAAGTGTATTTGACGGCGTGAACAAAACGATCTCCTGCCTGTATGTTCCAGAAAATAGTATTAGTTCCTATAGCACTGCTTCTAATTGGGAAGACTTCAGTTGCATCAGACCAATTTTCACAGCATCACTTAATTTACAAGATGGCAACCCCGCAAGTTCACAGTTCGTAATGCCAGATGAGAGAATAATAAGACCCGCCGATCCCACGCGTACTAATTATATTTTCGGCGGTTGGTATCAGGACATAGAATATACTGCCGCATGGGATTTCGATACTGACATTGTAACATCAGACATAACGCTCTACGCAAAATGGACTTGGGTGAAACTACCCCCACCAACAATAACATGGCCGACCGCGCCAGCAATCACCTACGGCGCCGCGCTTTCCACATCAACGCTGTCAGGCGGTTCCACAGAGTACGGCTCTTTCGCGTGGACTNCCCCCGCAACGATCCCGACCGTGAGTAACAGCGGATATTCGGTAACATTCACACCAAATGCAACAACACTGGCGACTTATACCATCGCTTCAACGTTGACTGAGACCGTGCCAATCACGGTAAATAAGGCTCCCCCGAACATCACATGGCCGACAGCATCACCAATTACATATGGCTCCGCACTTTCGGCTTCCACACTAACAGGTGGTTCCACAGAATACGGTACTTTCGCTTGGGTGATCCCCGCTACGATCCCGACTGTGGTCAACAACGGATATTCGGTGGTATTAACGCCTAATGCGGCAACGCGGGCGAATTATAATGTTGGAGATGGAGTGTTTACATTAGTGGCCATTACGGTGAACAAAGCTTCTGCCCCTACTATTACATGGCCAACAGCGCCAACAATCACTTATGGTACTGCACTTTCTGCGATAACGCTTACGGGAGGTTCCACAGAGTACGGGACTTTCACGTGGACAGCGCCGGCAACGATCCCTACTGTTGGCAACACCGGCTATTCGGTAACATTCACGCCAAGCGCGGCAACATTGGTGAATTATACCATCGCGTCAACATTGACTGATACGGTAGCAATCACTGTTAACAAGGCTCCCGCCCCAACAATAACGTGGCCGACAGCGTCGACGGTTACTGTCGGAGAAACGTTGGCGTCGTCTGTTTTATCCATCACATCCAACGCGTACGGCTCTTTCGCGTGGACAACTCCCGCGACGGTTCCGACGGCGGATAACAGCGGGTATTCGGTAATATTCACTCCCAACGCAGTGACGTTGGCGAACTATGAAGCTATTACGCCTCTTAGCCAGACTGTAGCGGTTACTGTGACCGTTGCGCCAACCTATGCGGTAACAGTAGTTACTACGGGGCCGGGTGTGAGCATAGGCAGTTATGAAGCAGGCGCGACCGTAACGGTTAATGCCGGGACAGCGCCTGCGGGTAAGCGGTTTGTGAGGTGGGGTTCGACTCCCGCCGTGACGTTTGCTAACGCAAACAGCGCTTCGACCTCATTTAGTATGCCGTCTGCTGCTGTTACGGTAACTGCGGTATTTGAGGATATCCCGGCTTATGCGGTAACGGTGAGCAGCGCAGGAACGGGTGCGACAGGCAGCGGCAGTTACGAGGCAGGGGTTATTGTTTCCATCAATTCTGGAACGGTTCCGGCGGGTAAGCAATTTGTGAATTGGGTATCCACCCCAGCTGTGACATTTGCCAATGCGAACAACTCTTCGACCACATTTACCATGCCGGCATCGGTGGTGACAGTGACTGCGGTATTTGAGGATATCCCGGCTTATGCGGTAACGGTGAGCAGCGCAGGGACAGGCGCGACAGGCAGCGGTAATTATGAGGCGGGNGTGGNAGTGTCTATCAACGCAGGAACGATATCTGATGGGCAGACATTCGTGAAGTGGGTATCCAGTGATTCTACCGTGGTATTTGCCGACGCAAACAGCCCAGGAACCTCGTTCATAATGCCCGCGGGCGCGGTGACGGTAACAGCAGATTTTGCCTCCGCAATCCAATCGCGCGACCGTCTAATCCCGCCAAACGATACAGGCGAAGAAACGGCGCTTGTCGCTCCGGTTGCCGCTTTGACCGGCAAGTTTATAGCAGGTCCGAATCCGGCGGCGAGGTCTGCGGGCAAGGTGGCGTTTTTGCGTCAGGGCAGGCGTGTAGAGCCGGGTACATTGTCTATTTACGACGCATCGGGTAATCTAATCAACAAGGTAAAAATCATCGACAACGCTTTGAGTCCGCAAGATGTTCGCCGTCAGGTCGGGGNGTGGGATTTGAAAGATGGCAAGGGGCGTCTTGTATCCGAGGGTACGTATTTGGTTCGGGGCATGGTTATTACGTTAGATGGGAAGAGGGAGCGGGTGTCGGTGATGGTGGGAGTGCGGTGATTGGTGGATTTTTATATGATATATGGTTCAGTGAGGGGAAGTAGATCATCCTCTTACGGAACAACCCGTTTTCGCATTGCTGTTTGGCTGTGATATCTGGAAATATATTTTAAACATTTTACTAAAAACAATGGAGGTGTATTATGGAGTTGTTTGGGATTATAATAATAGTTCTGGGAATTGTGCTTTGGGTTAAATATGTAGGTTATATAGAAGGGTATTGTGAGGGTTGCTATGGGTTTCGTAGAATATGCACTAAGAAGGAGTGGCGTAAATATAAGCCTATAATTAGGGAAGCTGTTGAAGACGGTGATTATACTTGTCGTGCGTGTGGTGGTAAGATTGTATTTCGGCAATAGAAGTCAAACTTTAGAAAACAAAAGGAGACGGGACTATGAATCCCAATTTTTTTAATGCGCTCATGATAGGATCTATCAATGATATGAGATATTTTATTGAAAGAGATCCGGCTTGTGTAAACGTAAAGTCTGATAATGGCAGTACACCGGTTATGATCGCGGTGAAGGCGGCTAAAATAGATGCCATAAAATGTCTGGTGGAATATGGTGCCGATCTGAATACAAGAGATGACGAGGATTTTTCACCTATAGATATTGCGGCCATAAGCGGCAGAATAGAAATCATAAAATGTTTGGCATTTCATGGTGCAGATTTACACGCAAGAAACCATAATGGGCAGACAGCTATATTTGTGGCGGCTACAAAAGGTAAAGCCGAGAGNGTAAAATGTTTGGCAAGTTTAGGCGCCGAAGTGGACGTAAGAGACAAGGATAATAAAACGCCTATGTTTAATGCGGCTCAGGCAGGACATATAGAATGTATAAGATGTCTGGAAGCTCTCGATGCCGATGTAAATGAGATAGAGCCTGTGGTTGGTATGACGCCAATGTTTGTAGCGGCTGGAGACGGTCAGAGTGCAAGCATAAACTGTTTAGCTTCTTTGGGGGCTGACGTAAACGCAAAATCTAAAAATGGCATGACGCCTATATTTTTAGCGGCGGCAGAGGGCAAAATAGAGAGTGTGAAATGCTTAGTTGCTCTGGGGGCTAATAGCGCCAGTTCGGCGCGTGTAATATAGGGTGGTGCAAGTCCACCTCCGGTAAAGTTTAGCAAACAGCCGGTACCAAAACTTGGATCGGAAGCCGCGAGGCCAAGATTAAGCGTAGTTATGGGAGTGCGCGAGCCGCAATGCGCAAGCGTGAAGTGATAGAGCCTCGTAATAGATGAGAGCGGAAGCCGATGTGTTTTAGTCCACCGCAGGCCGCAATGCGTACTCGATATTGCGAGAGTGCGCAGGTTCCGCCGGGGTCCGAGAGCGTGGCGAGCGTACGAAGTATTACACGTGTACCTGGGAGATCTGTCGATATCCCGCGAGTAGTATGCGGGTAAGGGCAAGCAAGGTCTAAACCACCGTAGCGCGTTCTGAAGTATCGGCAGAAGTCGGATTATCTCATAGTAGCGAAGAGGCGCGTGAAAGCGCGATGAGCGAAGGGGATAACAAGTCAACCAAAACCTTTAACAAAACAAGTACGGCACATGGAGGCTGACGAAGCGTGTTAAGTGAGTCGAAGGATTTAAGGTGTCTGTCCAGAAAGTTTGCACGCCTGCAGACGTTGATGCACCGCATTAATGGGAAGACCTTGAAAGCCGAGCACAGGAGGCAGGAGCGTAGGAAAGCGAGTGGAGTCGGACGTATATCCCCAAAGCGAACGGCAAGATGCGTCCGCTGGGTATACCGTCGTACGAGGATAAACTCGTACAAGGAGGAATGGGAGGGATACTGAGCGATATATACGAGGAGCGGTTTTGCGACAGTTCCTACGGATTCAGGCCCAACCGCAGCGCCCA
>WQTH01000019.1 GCA_009786415.1 Chitinispirillia bacterium
TCATCTGCGGGAATAGTATTACGTCCCTCAGCGTCGGCTGGTTCGTTATTATGGACAGGAAGCGGTCTATACCGAACCCCAGCCCCGACATCGGCGGCATTCCGTGTTCCATGGCGAGTAGGAATGATTCGTCTACCTCGAACGCCTCGTCGTCCCCGGCGGTTTTGTTTTGGGCCTGCTCCTCGAACGTCTCGCGCTGGAGCAGCGGGTTGACAAGCTCGGAATACGCCTTGACAACCTCCGCGCCGTAGACTATAACCTGGAACATATCAATGACACGCGGGTCCTTATCGCTCCTGCGCGCCAGCGGGATCAGGAACGCCGGGTAGTTGGTTACCACCGTCGGCTGGATAATGTTCGGCCTCAGCTTGCGCTTGAAGATGAAATCCACCACAGCCGGTATGGATTTTAACTCCTCAATCTCTTTCGCGTTGTAGAGGCCCGCCGACACTATGTGGTTCTTCAAACTATCGGCGCTGTCGTATGAGAGGATATCGGTCGACACCGCCTTGTTGATCTCCGCGATATAGTCTACCTCGTGAAATGCCGAGAAGTCGAGGGGAGTGCCCTCGTACACTATCTGCAAGTTTCCGCAGACCTCCATGACCAAATCCTGCATCATCTTCACTATGAATTTGATATTATCCTTATAATCCCAATAAGCGGCGTACCACTCAAGCATCGTGAACTCCTGCAGGTGCATTGCGTCCATGCCTTCGTTCCGAAAATTCCTGCCCAATTCGAACACTTTATCGAGCCCGCACGCTATGACCTGTTTGAGGAAGAGTTCCGGCGATATGCGCAGGAAGAATTCGGCGTCGAGGGCATTGTGCTTTGTGACGAAGGGCCGCGCCGCCGCGCCGCTGGCGATGTTTTGCAGTATGGGGGTCTCGACCTCGCAGAAGCCAGCGGCGTCAAGATAGTTTCTGATGTACCGGAGCGTCTTTATGCGCGCCTTCATCGTGTTGCGGGCCTCATCGCTCGTTATTACATCGAGGTAGCGCTGGCGGAATTTTTTGTCGGTGTCGGTTATGCCGTGATACTTCTCCGGCAGCGGGCGCAGCGCCTTGCTGAGGATTACGTACTCGGACGCCTGCAGTGTCAGCTCGCCTTTCTTCGTGTGGTATATCGTGCCGGCTATGCCTATGTAGTCCCCCATGTCAATGTTAGTTTTTAAGAACTCAAACGACTCCTCCGGGAGGTCCGCTTTTGATATGGAGAACTGTATCTCGCCGCCCGCGTCGTAAATGTGGGCGAAGAGCAGTTTACCGAACCAGCGCATCGAGATTATGCGCCCGCACAGGCGCGCACTGCCGCCGTCAACAAGCATCCGCGCCTCGGCGATTGTGTGCGTGCGGTCGAACTTATCCTTATATACTACGCCGTCGCGCTCAAGTATGTTGCGGTACTTCTGGACGCGCACGTCGTACTCGTTCGACAGGTTGACTTCGGTTTCCGCTGCGGGCTGATTGCTGTCTGACATCGCAAACTCCATTTTTAATTTATGTTTTCGATAAGAACAATTTTTACAGAGATTTCACCCGCTCGACAAGCGACTTAAACTCGCCAAGGTAATCAACCGCCTGCGCTGCGACCTTGTCCGCCGTATACCCGAATTTCTGTTCGAGGACCTTGAACGGGGCGGACGCGCCGAAGCGCTCGAGGCCGACGACTTTGCCCAGCGGGCCGACCATCTGCGCGTACACAAGCGGCAGCCCGGCGGTAAAAGCCATCACGGGCTTGCCGAACGGTATCAGTTTTTCTCTGTACTCCCTGCCCTGCCCCTTAAACAATCCCTCCGAAACAGCGCTTATGACGCGTACATTAATACCATGGTCTTTCCTGATGATTTCCGCGGCCTCGATGCATGTAAATACCTCCGCCCCATTCGCAATCAGCACAAGCCCCGGATCATCGCAATCGACAACGGTATATGCCCCGCGCCCCGCGCCGTCTGCCGCATCCGCAAAGCGGGCCGACCCTGCCTTCGCGGGTATATCGTTTACCGCCTGCCGGCTAAAAAGCAGCGCGGTCGGGCCGTTAAAGTTCTCTAATGCCAGTTTCCACGCGGCAGTCGTCTCGGCGGCATCGGCAGGGCGCAGCACAAGCATACTCCTTAGCCCCCTCAGGTTGTTCATTTTTTCCAGCAGCCTGACCTGCAGCTCGTGCTCGACGGGCTGGTGCGTGGGGCCGTCTTCCCCCACCCTGAACGTATCGTGCGACCAGACGTACTTGACCGGCAGCCCCATAAGCGCGGCCATGCGCATAGCTGGCTTCATGTAGTCGGAGAACGTGAAGAACGTCCCGCAGACCGCAAAAACGCCTCCGTGCGAGGCGATGCCGTTCATTACCACCGCCATGGTCAATTCCGACACGCCCGCCTGCAGGAATCCGCCCGAAAAGTCCCCTTTTCTGAATATTTTTGAGGATTTAAGGAAGCCGTCGGTCATATCGCTGTTGGCTAAATCGGCGGATGAAACTATCATATTTTCCNCTTTTTGGGAAAACACGCCGAGGATCGCGCCGGACGCCGAGCGGGTCGCGATGTTCGGCTTCTGCTCTATTGACGCCCAGTCGATATCCGGCAGTTCCATCTTCATAAATGATTCAAACTTTTTGGCCAGTTCGGGATTTTTCTTCGCCCACTCCGCCTGTTCGGCCTTCTTCGCCCTCGCGTGCTCCCTCTTCTTGTCGAGCATCTTAGAATAGTGCTCGGCGACATCGGGGAAAATTACAAACGGGTTGGCGGGGTCGCCGCCCAGATTTTTGACAGTAGCATCGACATCCGCCCCCGCGCCCGACAGCGGCTGGCCGTGGGTGGACACCTTACGCTCGAACGACGCGCCGTCTTTCCCCACCGCGCCCTTGCCCATCACCGTCTTGCCGATAATCAGCGTGGGGCGCTCCTTTTCATTGACGGCGTCGGTCAGGGCCTTGCGGATCTGGCGCTGGTCGTTGCCGTCGATCTTTATGACGTTCCAGTTCCACGACTTGTACCTCGCCTCGGTGTCTTCGCTCGTCACATCGCTTGTAAAACTCGACAACTGGATATCATTTGAGTCGAAATACATTATAAAGCTGCTGAGGCCGAGATGTCCGGCGATCCTTGCCACGCCGGAGGATATTTCCTCCTGCATCCCGCCGTCCGATATATAAGCGTATGTCTTGTGCGCCATCCACTCGCCGAACCGGGCGGCCAAAAACCGCTCGGCAATCGCCGCGCCGAGGCCCATGGTATGCCCCTGGCCGAGGGGGCCGGAGGTGTTTTCGATCATCCGGCGGTCGGACCTTTCGGGGTGCCCCGGGGTGCGGCTGTCCCACTGGCGGAAGTTTTTGAGGTCGTCTAACGACAGGAGGCCGCATATGGCCAGTTCCGAGTAGAGCATGGGCGACATATGGCCGGGATCGAGGTAGAAACGGTCGCGGTTGGGCCAGGCGGTGTCGTCGGGGTCCCAGTTCAGGAACTCCGAGTAGAGGATGTTGATAAAGTCGGCGCCGCCCATCGCGCCGCCGGGGTGGCCAGACTTGGCCTTTTCGACCATGGCTACGGTTAGCATGCGGATGTTGTCTGCGGCGCGGTCAACGGCTGCGAAATCCTTTTCAGAAACGGGAATCATGGTATTAACGACGGCTCCTTATTTTAACGGACGAACACAGTTCGCCCCTGCTATGAGGCATGGGGTTTTGGTAAAGATTGATAAAAATAATTTATGGGGAGGGGGAATGCAAGGAATTTTATGCATCCCCCCTTTAAATTTGCCGGACCCTATTCCATTGGGAAAAGGATGCGGAAACCCTGATTGTAGTCGGCTATGCCCGGGTCTGAATGGGCACGGTCGGCTACGCGGGCGTCTCGGGCCGGCTGGGTCCAGGCTCCGCCGCGGGTTATGCGGCCTTGCAGGCCGGTTTCCGGGCCGGTTGGGTCGGTTACCGGGTCTCCCGTGTGGAAACCGTACCAGTCGGAGCACCATTCAAAAACGTTTCCGCTCATGTCGTGTATGCCCAGCTCGTTTGGCTGTTTTTGGCCTACGGACTGCCCGGAGTATGCAAACGGGGAAGTATCACCGTTCCAAAAGTTGTTTATGTACCAGGCAACATCATCTACAGTATCGCTGCCGCTGTAGAGGTACCCCTGGCTCTTGACCCCGCCGCGCGCCGCAAACTCCCACTCGGCTTCGGTGGGCAGGCGCCCGCCCTTGCTTTCGGCGAAAGCGCGCGCTTCTTCCCAGATTACGCGGGTTACCGGCCAGTTCTCCTCCCCCGCCGGGACCGCTTTCCCGTACTGGAAGTTCGTTACCGGGTACTTGCTCATCCAGTAGCTTTTCGTAAGAGTTACCCTGCGCTGCGTCTCGTCGAAATAGCGGCCCTCTTCGCTCTCTGGGCTTCCCATTATAAACGACGCCACCTCAACGAGTATTACGGGTATTCCGTTTATCGTGCTGTCTCCCGGTTCAAGGTTTTTAGACCAGCGGGCATACATTGTTACGTCGCCGTAAACTGTGTAACCTCCTCCGGGAACGCCGTACCTGTTGCTTGAGTAGATGTCTTCGGGGTACCATCCGGCGAGCGAGTAGCCGTCAAGGAACGCATCGGGCAGAATCACCGCCGAACCGTACGCCGCAGACATGGCCACGCTATCCATCAACCCGCCCTGCGGGTCGAACGCGATAGTGTAATTGCCTATCGAAGCGGTCCTCTCGACTAAATCCACGCAAGCGGCCTGCAGCAACAGGCAAAGCGCCGCCGCGCAGGATAACAGCCTTAAAGCAGACGCCCTGCGCCCGGCATTTTTCGTATTAATAATTTTCGCGTCGGTTTTCAATCTATTTGCTCCTTTTCATCAAGGTATACCCGGCTGTAAGGGAATAGGTAACGCTAAAACCTTTTTTAAAGGTAATTTCTCCGAGATCGCCGTCCCACCAGGCCGAGTTGCGCTTGTACCCGAACAAAAACCTGTTCGTAATGTCGAGGGGCTCATTCTCAAGCGGCATTATCTTCCAGAAGATTCCGCCGTAAGCCCTGTTCTTGCCGTACTCGGTAGAAACCAGCGGGCCGGAACCGGAGCGCACGCGGACGACTAACTCGGTATTGTGGAAGTTGCCGGACACGCCGATGATATTGACCGAATTGCCGCTGCCTGTAAATGAGTAGCCGACATTCACCCCGACGCCGTAATAGTTCACGCCGGCGCCGGCATCCAAACTGAGCAGAAACCCGTTCTCGTCAAGCATACCGAACTCAAAATTGAGGCCGAACGAGCTTACCTCGCCAATAAGGATCATTAAATCATTGCGTATGGAAAGCATACGGGAACGCTCACCCTTGTGATAGGCGAAATTGTCCGCCGCAACAACCGCCTTGCCTGCCAAAGCGGGCGGGGTGGAAGTGTCGGCGTCCGTAAGCGTATCAACCGTGACAACGGAATCAACGGTAACAACCGTCTCAACTACATCAGCAGTAACGGTAGTGACGGCAACGCTGTCAACAGTAACCGCTTTCTTAGTTGTATCAGCCTTAACAGCAGCCTTGGCCGTATCCGCCTTAGCTGTATGGACCTTGGCAGCGCCGGCCTTAGTCGTATCAACCTTAGCCGTATTGACCTTGGCAGCGCCGGCCTTAGCAGTATCCGCTTTAGCCGCAGCAGCCTTAGTCGTATCAACCTTAGCCGTATTGACTTTAGCGGTATCCGCCTTCTTTGTCGTCTCCGCCGATACACCCGCAGCGGCGACTGCCATGATTAACATGGCGCCTGCAACAATCGTTCTTATCAACCTAACCTCCCGGTCATTATTATTGAACGTATATTCCATATATCCATCAACATCATACAAAATCCAACCCAATCCGCCCCAAACCCTATTTCCTCACGCCAAACATCGACGAATACCTGTACGCCTTACCGCCCTTATCCTTAGACACCGCGACTAACAAATACGATCCGTCGGCCAGAGCGCGCCCCGAACTGTTCAGTGTCCACTTTACCGGCTCATCGCTCTTTACGCCGGATTTCCTGAATACGGCATTACCCAGTTTGTCGTATATCGCAACATTTACATCAGACCCGCCCGGCGCGGCTACCTTAAACTCTACGCTGTTCGAAACGACACGCTTTGCAAACGAGATACCGTATTGGTTCGCACTGCCGGTTATGGGGCCGATGTTGCCCATAAACCCATTCACAAGCGTCCTTACCATTATAGCCTCCATATCGGACGCGTAGTAGTTTTCCAGTTCCCTCTTGCGGACAAGGATCATATACTCCGTATTATTCAGGAGACGCCTGAATTCGAGGGTATCCTGCCAGGCATACCCGCCGTCTATGCTGTATTCCCACGACTCAAAGCCGTCAATATCGGGATTGGGCATTATGCGGATGTAATAATTGCCCACAATCATCTTCACGCCGGAGAGATCCGCCGATATGCCCGGTACGTATTCCTGGAATCCTGAGATGTACAGCACGGTGCCGGGAAGGTCAGCCACAATTCCCGGAATGTACGGCCTGTCCTGCCGCAGTTTTAACACAACAAAATCTGCGGTATCGGAGCACGCCGCGTAGAAATCCGTAGCCTCGAAGATAGCGCGGATAGTGTACAGGCCCGCATTGACCGGAACATCCGTGGTATACTCCGAATCCGGCTCGCCGCGGCGCTTGTACTCTATTATTACGTGATCGGTCCCATTAGTCGGCGACGAGTATTCGGGCTCGCTCGGCGTTTCGTTGTAAGTCCAGTCGGCGATATCCACTATCCCCCNCCCCTGCGCCACAGCGTTGCCGTCACCGCCATCAACTACACCGCCGCCGCTGCCGCCGCCGCCGCCGCCGGGAGAGGAGGTTCGGATTATCTCGAAAGAGAGTGTCAGCGTGCCGGCGTAATTTCCGGTCCCGCTTACCGTTACGTACGCCGTGCCGGGATTGATGTTGGCGTGGTATCCGTCAACATTGAATGTCACGGTATTGCCGCCGTCTTTGGCCGTGGGCGCCGGCCTGCGCTCGGAGCCTGTGTAAGACTGCGAGGCTACGGTAAACATCTCGGCGGTAATGGCTTTGGGCCTGATGCCGGCCACCGTCTGCTCCGACGGCAGCGTAACCGTATAATTAGCGGAATCCGCGCCCGCCAGCCTTACATACGTTACGTTGAGAGACGTCGTTCCGGCGTCGGTGCCGTTGTACATGGACGTAACCCCCGATACCGAGACCGCGTCGCCCTCTACAATGCCGTCAAGCGTTACGGTAACGCCAAACGCGTTCCTCGCGCCGTCGTACACCTTGGAGTGCACCGCCTCGGATACGGTGAGGGGTTTTGGGGTGATGGCGAACACGGCCATCGCCTTGCCGATGTTGTCTTCATCCTCGTATATCGCCGTAATGATGTAGTTCCCCGCGTCAACCGGCGGCTCGAGGCCGCTGTACGTCCCGCCGATGCCGACAACGCCTACGTAGCGGTACTCAAAGTTCTCGCCCGAACCGGCGCCGTAAGAAGCCTGCGGTGATTTTTGCGTGCCGTCATAGACGAATGTCTCGCCAGCCAGCGTGATACCGCCGCTCACGTTGCTCTTGTTGCTGACCGTCAGGATGCCGGTCTCGTAATTAATATTGTAATTGGCGGCGGCAGCGCCTGAGGGCGTTATGGTATAGCGTCCCGGAGCTGAGTTTCCGGTGTACCCCGGCCCCGCCGAGAAACTAGGGGGCGCCGTGATAACGGACTCGGTCTCGCCGGATACAAGCCCTGTCAGGGNGTACGTATATACGGGTGCGGGGTCGCCTACAAACACGAGATTGTCATTCGCCTTGAGAATCATATTGCGCCTGGCAATGGTTACATTCTCCTTGGTCACCGAATCGTTTGACAAGCGGTAATTGCCGGCATCCGCGCCGCGCAGCGTCATCCACGAAAAGGTAACGTTGCGCGCGCCGGCGTTCTTATCGTCAAACGATGCCGCCGCGTAGCTCGCCGCGAACACGTCGCCGGCAATAACCCCGGACGCCGCCGTCGGCTGAATAACCGCGAGCCAGCTGACAGTAGTCGTGCCGTCGTAAATCTTGCCGTTGTAGCTGATGTCGGCGGGGTTTATGGTTATAGCTTTCGGGGTGATGTCAGCCTTAGCGACCGGCTGCCTTACTAAATAATAGTTATCCGCCTTCGATCCGCCAAGCGACCAGCCTTCAAACACAACCGTCTTGCCATCACCGGCATTCTTGTCGACAAACGCCGCAGAGCCGGGAACAGCAGTTACGTTATCGCTCCCGTACCTGTTGGTGATATCCGTGGCGGACACTGATGCCGACACGGTGCCATCGTACCCTTTGCCGCTTACAGTCGCGTTGATAACCGCAGCCCTCTTCTCGACCGTAAGCGTGCCGTTCGCATACTCTATAACGTAGTTATCAGAATGCAGCCCGGCGGGCGTAATATTGTACTCCCCTACATTGCTGCCCGGAGCGTAAGAGCAACTAAATATCAGATTGCCGCCAAGGCTCGCTTCCGTTTCGCCGCTCAGAAACCCGCTGTAATACGCCTTAAAGGCCGGGGCCGGCTCGCCGTAAACGGTAATCGTGCTCATCGCCGTAACTTTCAACACGGCTCTGCCTATGGTGAAATTGACCGCCGCCGTCCCGCCGTAATTGCCAATTCCGCTCAATATCACCTGCGCGGTACCTACATTGACGTTATTTGAGTATCCGTCTATTTTAAACGTAATTGCAGATCCGTCGGCAACCGTCGGTTCGGGCTTGAGCTCCGCGCCGGTGTAGGGCTGCGGCGCGACAACAAACATATCGGCAGTGAGCGGCTTGGGCGTAATGCCCGCTACGGTCACTGTTACCGGCACATTCACAGCATAATTGCTCGAATCGGCCCCGGCCAGCCTTACCGATGTTATGGTCAGGGCGGTAGTGCCGGCGTTCGGGCTGTCGTACATCGCCGAGAGGGAGCCTGAGGAAACAATGTCGCCGCCTATGACGCCGTCGAAAGTTACATCCCTTATGCCAAATGAGTTCTTCGCGCCGTCGTATACCTTTGTATGCGACGCGCCGGTCAGCGTGATGGGTTTGGGCGTAATGGTCAGAACGGACATCGCTTTGCCGATATGGTCGCCATCCTCGTATTTTACCGCGGCGATATAGCTTCCGGCCTCCGTAGGCGGCGCGGCGTTGTTGTACGTTTTACCGTTGTTTATGGTACCTATAAACAGATACGTAAAGTGATCGCTCAAACCGCGAAAAACCGGCGAGGGGAACTTGGGCGTTCCGTCATAGACGAACACCACATCCTGAAGCTGAATCTCGCTGCTTACATCGTCTTTCTGGCTGACCGTCAACGTGCCGTTCTGGTATTCAATATTGTAGTTGGCGGCTGCCGCGCCGGACGGGATGATGGCATACACTCCCAGCACGGACGAATTAAAGCCAGGGACGGTGAACTGCGGCCCGGAGGTAATTACATTGTGGGTGTCGCCGTTTATAAGCCCTGTAAGGGTGTACGTATACGCGGAGGGCGGATCGCTTGTAAAGACAAGCTTGTCATCGGCCTTGAGCAGCAGGTCGCGCTGCGTTATGGGCACGTTTTCCTTAACCACCGTTGTGCCTGTCAGGCGGTAATTTCCCGCGTTCGCGCCGCGCAGCGTAAGGCCGGTAAACGTTACCCTGCGATCCCCGGCGTTCTTGTTGTCAAACGCCACCGATGTATAGCTCGCCGCCATCGCGTCGGCGTTAATGACCCCCGATGCCGCCGACAGCGGCACCACAGCTAACCAGCTGACATCGGTCGTCCCGTCGTAAACCTTGCCGGCGTAGGTTATGTCGTCTGCGCTTACGGTTATATCCCTCGGCGTAACGGTAAGTATGCCGCCGTACGCATGTACAATATTATAGTTATCCGAAAGCAGCCCTGCCGGCAAAATGTTATAAGTGCCAGCGGCGCTCCCCGTCTCATAGTCGCAGATGAAGGTCAGCTGGCCGCCGAGGTCCGCTTCGGTTTCGTTGTTTACAAAGCCCTGATATCTTGCGGTAAAATCCGCCGGCTCGCCGTAAACAACGCTCACGCTCGCCGCCGTTACGGTCAAACGGGTTTTTTGCACATCAAACTTCACCTCGAATCTCTCCGTAACATGGAGGGGGCCCTCCACCGTTACCGTGGCCTTATAGAGGCCCGCGGGCAAATCGCGTTTCGTCTTGATAACGAACTCGTCCTGGCTGTCCATTTCGATATTATCAATGGACGTCTTTGAGAGTTCAAACGCGTTCGCGCCCGCCCCGGAGAGCGAGACCGTGATCATGCGGGTGGCCCGCTTCGCGTTGCTTACCGTAATCGTATGGCCTATGTCCACGCTTTGCAGCGTGGTGTAGCCGTACGCGGCCGAGCCGAAGTCCATAACGCCGGAAATGCTGAGTTTCATGTCAAAGTTCTCGGCCCACAGAACGCGGCTGGCGGCCACCGTCCCGATAAGCTTTCTGTCGGCGCTTACAAACAGGTTGGCCATCTCTTCTGTAAGGGTCTGGTGCTGGTCGCTGACGTTTACGCCGGACGCCATCTGGCCGGCCACGGAGCTGCCCTGAATAACGAGCTCGGCGTCGGGCGTAAGGTCTCCATCTACGCGCAGCACCGAGGCTAGCGCCGCGCCGGTGAAAATGCCGTCTCTTATTTTGGGGCTGTCGTACAAGTACAGCTTCGATGTGCCGATAACGAAAACGCCGTTGGCATTGCCGCTGGAGGAGTTCATGGAGGTGTTCTGCTCAATTGTGCCGCCGAACATATAGAAGTTGCTGGTATTGGCAAGGTACACGCCGCCGGCGGCGCGGGCCATATCACCAGTCTGCCTGTTACCGCTTATCGTCCCGCCGCGCATTTCGAACCTGCCGTCGGTTACGTATACACCGCCGGCGCCGTTGCCGCTGCTGTTGATTACTGTGTTTGTGTTGCCGGAAATAGTACCGCCCAACATTAAAAAACCCTGCCCGCCGCCCAAAACAAGCACCCCGCCGGCACCGCCCATGGCGCCCGAACCGGCCATTGTGTTGCCGCTTATCTCCCCGCCGTACATGTCAAACCGGCCTTCAACCCCCACGCCGGCGGCCCTGTTAGACCCGATAACGCCGGCGCTTACGGTATTACCCGTAATCCTGCCGCCATCCATATAAAATATGCCGCCCTGCTTTACCACTATAACCGGGGCATTATTGGCGCTTATACCCCTGAGCGTAACGCCGTCCTGCAGCCTGAGAGTCGCGACCATGTCTATAGTAAACAGCGTACCGGCGGATGAGAGCTGCACGGTGTAATCGCCGCCGGAGGAGGCGAGCGTAATGTTCTGCCCAAGAGGGATGGTGCGGGGGGCGAGTGTCTGGTTCTCGGAGATTGTAATGCGGTAATCGCCAGACCCTATGGCGCCGAACGCCGCCGAAAGAGTGGGATACTCCCCGGAACCGCTGCCGCCGGTTACCGTTACCTGAGCACTGAGGGAACCCGCGAAAACCGCGGTCATCAACACAAAAGCAAACCAACAACCATGCTTCCTCATAAATCCTCATCCTCCTGACAAAGAACCTTAAAAAGCGTCCCTTACATGCGATTAGGCAATATTATAATTAACAACTTTTTAGCTATTATTACAGATTCAACAAGTCTTCCGCCCCATAAGCCGGCAATACGGCTGCATTGATGCCGAACGCATCTCATTTAAATATAATATGATATCTTGAGAAGCCATATGTCAAGATTTTTAATTTTTTTTTTATCCGTTAATCTGCGGGGATACCCAAAAACGGTCAGGCGAGAGTTACGAGATTGTCTCTGAGGATAACTTCATTAAACTTGATTGCGCCCAATTTTTGGCTGATTTCCGTGGTTTTGCACCCTTTTATGATACCAAGCTCCTCCGCCGTGAAGTTCACAAGGCCCCTGGCGACAACATTATCGCCGGCATCGACAATGTCCACCGTGTCCCCCGCCCTGAAATGCCCGCGGACACCCGTGATACCCGCGGCGAGGAGGCTTTTGCCCTTCTCGGCTATGGCCTTGCGGGCGCCGTCGTCTACAATAACGGCGCCGGCGGGCTGCCCCGAAAAGGCTATCCACCGCTGCCTTGACGGCATTTTATTCTCGGACGGAAGGAACAATGTCGCGCGGGACTCATCCCTGAGCACCGTCAATAACCGCTGATCAAACCCGTCCCCTATGAGCGCCGGTATCCCCGCCTTCGTCACCACCTGCGCGGCTTTGAGCTTTGTCGACATACCGCCCACGCTGATATCGTTCCTCTTGTCGGCAGCCATGCCCTGAATGCCGGACGACACCGATTTCACCACGGGGATATGCTTCGCGCCCTTCTCCGTGCGGGGATTTTTGTCATACAACCCACCCACGTCCGTCAGGTTGACGTATACGTCCGCGTTCGTCAACAGCGCTATCTGCGCCCCCAGCGCGTCGTTGTTCCCGAACTGTATCTCCTCAACGCCTACCGAGTCATTTTCATTAATAATAGGAACAGCCCCGCAGTCTAACAGTTGAAACAGCGTATTCCTGAGATTCAAATACCGCTTTTTACTCCTAAGATCATCCCAAGTCAGCAAAACCTGCCCTATTACGACACCGTTACCCTCAAAAAAATCCTGATATATACCCATAAGCCTGTTTTGGCCTATGGCGGCGCAGGCCTGCTGCATAGGTATCTCGGCGGGGCGTTTAGCCAGCCCAAGCGCCTTCATACCGTGAGCTATGGCCCCCGACGACACGAGGATGACGCGGACGCCGGAATTGCGGAGAGCCGACAAATCGTCGACAAGGCGCCTGACGCGCTCCTCGTGCCCGGCCGCGGTGAGTATCCGACTGCCGGTCTTGACTACCAGCGTCTTAACCGAGGCAAGCTCCCTGCGGAACAGCGGCATTGATGGTGTATGTGCAGATTTCGCCATTTGCGGTCTTCGTTTCCGGCTGTTTATTGGATCAGGTCGGCGGCTGTGGGGAGCGAGTCTATGCCCCCGCCCTTGACACCTTTGTATAGAGCGACCGAGTTCGCCATCTCCGCCGCCCTGAACGGGTCGTACCCGCGCGCAATGCTGTGCAAAAAGCCACCGTTGAACGCGCTGCCTACCAGCACCGGGTTCTTGAACTTCGCGGCGTCTTCGGGCGGCTGGGGGAACTGCCTCAGCCCCTCTTCGCACCCCACCATGCACCCTTCGGCGCCCATCTTGACTACTACGGTGCCAAAACCTCTGTCGCGCAGGTAGCCTATGACCTCGAACGGGTGCTTGTAGCCCAGAAGCGCCATAGATTCTTCCGGCGACGATATGAAGATGACATCTACTATGCCCATTACGCTGCAAAGCCCCATCCGCGCCTCTTCGAGCGACCAGCGCATCAGGCGGATGTTGGGGTCGTAGGCAACCATGATGCCGTTCTGGTGCGCGAAGTGGAACGCCTTGAATATCGTACTCCACGTCTGCTTTGACACCGACTGCAACTCACTTGAGGCGTAAACAATCTTGCACCTCTCGATCATCTCGTCGTATACTAACGACGGCACGATCTGGCGGTTGGCGGTGCCGGGGTGGTGCACGAGGTACTCGCGCTGCTCCGGGCTTTGACTGCTTGTGAAATAGAGGCCGTTGTAGCCCTGGCAGGTAACGACATGGCTGATGTCGATATTCTGCTCGGCAAGCCCCCCGCGAATAAAACCGTGAAACGGGTCGCGCGCAACCGACGAGACTAACTGCACCCTTGACCCTAACCGCGCCGCAGTGGCAGCAACGACAATGTCAGCCCCGCCGATATCCTTCTGGTACGACTCGCTCTCAAGCACATCGTCTTCGCAGCTGAACTCCACCATGCACTCGCCTATAACGAGCAGGTCTGTATCTCTGTTATATACGGATTTGGATGACCCCATCAAATCGCCTTGCCGCGTTGAAGAAATAGCCTTATTTGCCCATAATGACGTTTATATAGATCCCACAATTAAATATTATACCTGCNCCATCCTGCGGCATCACGGCTGTCGTGAGGCTGCACAGCGGTGCGGGCATAATATTTAATCATGGCTTCAATAAAAATATTAAATGGGGGAGATAATGGCAAATATTATTTTTATTTTGGTATTAACACGGCCACCGTCCATACGTTTTTTCAGGAAAACAGCATGACAGAAAGAAATGAACCCTGCTGGTGCGGGAGCGGAAAAAAGTACAAAAAGTGCCACCTCTCCAGCGACCAGGAGAAGCGGACAGCGCCCCCCGCTGCCCCCAACAAGGGCAAAAACGGCATCGGACGCCCGAACAAAAACCACGCCAAGACCCCGGAGCAGATAGCGAATATGCGCCTCTGCGGCGCGTTTAACGGAGAACTGATGGACTACATCCGCCCCCACGTGAAGGCGGGCGTGACCACCGGAGAGCTCGACAGGCTCGTCCACGAATACACCGTGAGCAACGGCCACACCCCCGCCTGCCTCGGCTACGAAATCTCCTACCGGGACCGGTTCCGGAAGATCCGCCGGGTCTTCAAAAAATCTTGCTGCATCTCCCGAAACGACATAGTCTGCCACGGAATCCCATCCGACAGCGAGGTCATTACCGAGGGCGACATAGTAAACGTAGACCTCACCACCATAGCCCGCGGCTACCACGGTGACTCCTCGGAGACGTTCATAATAGGCAAAGTCACCCCCGAAGCGGCCCACCTCGTTCAGGTAGCCGCGCGGGCGCTCATAATAGGCATAGAGGCCGTAAAACCCGGCGCACCGCTCGCGGTCATCGGCGAAACCGTAGAGCCATTCGTCAACAAGGAGGGGTGCTCGGTCGTCCAGTCATACACCGGACACGGGATAGGGGCCGAATTCCACGAACACTTCTCGGTCTACCACCACATAGAAGAGAGAAACAATAAGGATACGAACGTGATCATGATACCGGGCATGACATTCACCATAGAGCCAATGATAAATCTGGGCGGGTACGAGGTTACCACAGACGAGAAGGACGGGTGGACAGTACGGACGGCGGACGGCTCCCTGTCTGCGCAATTCGAGCATACAATATTAGTAACGGAAAGCGGGGCGGAAATACTTACCCTCACCCCGTCCCAAATATCCGCCGGCATACGTCTGCGGGCGGGCGCGGTGGAGTATACCTGAACCGCAGGCCTGACACTGCACGGGTTGCACCGTTAAGGTTCAGGTTTGATTCAGGTTTCGTCATCCTCCTGCGAAGAGAGGGCGTACTCGTTCAGTTTGTTTCGCAGCGTACGTATGGATATCCCCAGCATATCCGCGGCTTTGGTTCTGTTTTGGGCGCAGTGCTCCAATGTTTTGATGATAAGTTCCTTCTCGGCGTCGGCGATGGTCATTCCCGCCTCAAAGCCTGGCCCGGCCTGTCCCTGCCCTGCCGCTTTATTGCCCCCATCATTCAGGAACGTCAGCGTGTCCGGGGTTATCATCCCGTTTTTGGTAAGGATTACGGCGCGCTGTATCGTGTTTTCCAGCTCCCTTATGTTTCCCGGCCAGTTGTGGGCCATAAGCATTTTTTCGCACTCCTCCCCCATCCCTTCCACCCTATAGCCGTTTTCATCGTTGTACTTGATGATGAAGTGCTCGGTCAGTTTAAGGATATCCTCTTTCCTTTCCCGCAGTGGCGGGAGCTGGACATGAAAGACGTTAAGCCGGTAGTAGAGGTCTTCTCTGAAGCGGCCGTTTTTGATTTCGTCTTCAAGGTTTCTGTTTGACGCGGCCAGTATTCTTACGTCTACCTGCACGGGGTCGTCGCCGCCTACCTTTTGGACCTCTCTTTCCTGTATTACGCGCAACAGTTTTGCCTGCGCGGCCATTGGCATTTCGCCTATTTCGTCTAATAGTATTGTGCCGCCGCTCGCCGCTTCGAATTTGCCGGCCTTGCTTTTGAGTGCGCCCGTAAACGCGCCTTTTTCGTAGCCGAAGAGTTCGGACTCAACGAGGCCTTCGGGGAGGGTAGCGCAGTTTATTTTTATGAACGGGCCGGGCTTTCGCGGGCTGTTGCGGTGTATCCAGCGCGCGGCGAGCTCCTTGCCGGTGCCGGTTTCGCCGGTAATGAGCACCGTTGCGCGGCTGCCTACCACGGCCTCCATGAACTTGCGTACCTCCATGAGCTTGGGCGCGCCGCCCACGAAATCCCATTTGTCAAGCAGTTCGCTTTTAAGTTCCTTGCACTCGGTTAAGAGCGAGCGGAACTGCAGCGCGCGCTCTACCATAAGCTCAAGTTTCTGGAAGAGCGAGTCGTCCTTTTCGAGAAATGTGTACGCGCCCTTCATCATGGCCTCTACCGCGAACCTCNCCTCGCCGTAGCCGGTGAAGATGAGGAACGGCACGTCGGGGTTGGCCTTTTTGACGTGCTCTAACAGTTCGATGCCGTTCATGGGCTGCATCTTGAAGTCGGAGACCACGAGGTCAAACGGCTCTTTTGCGAAGAGTTCGAGCGCTGCCGGACCGTTGGAGGCCGTTTTTACGCTGTACTCCTTGCGCGCCAATACCGCAGCTATAGCCTCGCGGACATCTTCCTTGTCGTCAACTACCAGAATGTTCATAATTACCTTCCGTCAAAAGCAACCGTTTTATTGTTAAGCGCCTGGTAAATAACAGATGACCTGCGTACCAACGCCGAGTTCGCTCTTTATTTCTATTTTGCCGCCGTGAAACTCTATTATCTTTTTGACAATGGCCAGCCCAAGGCCCGTACCGTCTTCTTTTGTGGTGAAAAACGGCGCGAATATCTTGCCCAAATTCTCGCGGTCTATACCGGAGCCGGTATCCTCGATAGTGAATACCGCGTATTTGCCGCTTTCTTCCATCTCAGCCGATACGCTGAGCGTCCCCCCCTCCTCCATAGCCTGCACCGCGTTCAGGCAGAGGTTTATAGTGGCCTGATTTATTTTTTCAGGGTCGGCCAGCACAAAAATATCACCCGCGCCGGCGAGATTCTTTTCTACCTTGATGTTCCTGCCCAACCGCTCAATCTCAATCTCCGTAAAGTCAACAATTTCCTCGAGTAAAGCTGCAAGCCTCACTTTCCTTAAATCGGAGGCTATGGGCCGCGTGTATACGAGCAGGTTCGTAACAATTTTGTTGAGCTTGGCGAGGCCGTCGGTAATTTTGCCCAGCGTTTTGCGGCGCGGGTCCTGCGGGTCGAGATCCCTCTCCAAAAGCCCGGCCCAGATACCCATCGCGCCAAGTGGATTGCGTATCTCGTGGGCCACGGTAGCCGACATCTCGCCGAGGGCTGCCATAGCGCTGGCCTGCTGCAATTGCCGCTCGAGGGTCTTGCGCTCGGCGAGGCTGTTCTCGAGCTCAACATTTTTGCGCTCAAGGTCCAAATTTACCTTTTTAAAATCTTCCTGCATGGACAGATACGCGCGCTCAAGCTGTTCGGAACGTACCTGAAAGTCCTCGAACGCGTGGCGCAGAGTCTCAAAAACCTCAATCGGGATGTTGTCCTGAACCGATACCGTCTCTGTCATTATTTACACATCTTTTCTACGTACTGTTTCAATTTTTCCTCTTCAGCCAGAAATTCCTTTATGACGTTTTCCATCTGCTCCAAAACATCATTCAGCAAAGCCGCGTTCACATCGTTTGCCAAAACTTCACGGTTGGCATGCCAATATTCCAAATGCCCGGCTATACCGGCGCGCTCCTGATTTATGCGCTCTATAAGGCGCAGCTTCTTGTCTATGCCGACCGTGAGCACTCCAGAGTCGCCGCGCGACAGCACAACCTTGCTCATGTGGCTGCGCACAAAGTCGCGAAGCTCCATATAGACTGCCAGCTGGCGCTCGAATGACTCGCACAGCTCGTTAATTATGATTCTATTATCCCGCGCTGAATTATTCAATTATAACCCGTTCCTTTTGTTATCTTTTTACCGACCTGTACTCATGCTCCCAAATAGTATCCTCCATCTTCCACTGCGCCTGCTTGGCCCAGTAGTCGTCGGGATACCGCTGCATAAGCTCCCTGTATGTATCCACAGCCTCGCGGTACTGCTTCAGGTTTCGGTGGATGCCGGCAATCTGAAACAAACCCCACGGCGTTTCCTGAAATGCCGGGTATTTTCTTGTAACCCGCTTGTAGTGGTCGAGGGCGGACGCAAAATCCTTCTGGCGGAACCTGATATCGGCTATCTTGTAGTAGCTGTCGGGCACGCGCACAAAAACGTTGTCCTTTTCGCCTATATCAACAGCGGCGCTGAAGAACGTTAGCGCGCGGGCGTCATTTTCGGGGATTTGCATACTTGAGTTGCCGAGCTTGTAGTTAAGGATGACCTTATCCGTAGGGGTCGCGGCAACGGCCAGAGCCTGATTGTAGGCGTCTATCGCCCGCCTGTACTGTTCGAGGTCCGCGTAGCTGTCGCCGAGACGCTCGTAGGCCCTGCCTACCCACTCGTGGCGCCTGTTGTTTTGTATAAACTGGCGGAAGAGCCGCTCGGATACGGGGTAGTCGCCCCGCTCCTGAAAGCAGCACGCCTTAAAGAACGCCGCCCTTGGCGCAAAGCGGTTGCTTCCGAAACGGTCCAAAAACGACTGAAACTGGTTCTCGGCGTCTTTGTAGAGGCGCAGCCTGTAGTAGCATATCCCCATATTGTATATGCAGTGCGCCGCAACGGGGCCGTTGGGGTTCTCGGCCAGCACGCGCTTGAACTCAAGCAGCGCGTCGTCGTAGCGGCCTTCGGTGAAAATTCGGATACCGGCGAGCAGCTTCTGCCCTATGTCGGTGATGGTGTCTACCGTCATCATTGACAGCATGGAGTCGATACGTATCTCTACGCCGGTAAATTTTTCGAGCTGCACGGCAGGCTCGGACATGGTATCGGCAGGTGTTCCGCCTGCCGGCGCCGGCGCTGATGCCGTCGTCTGCCCACCCGGAGTCAGCTGCCTAAGCTTTACCGACGCGTCCGCGCCGAGCACAGGGTGGGTGAGCGCCTTGCGGTAGTTTATACGCGCCATTTCCAACTGCTTGTTGTGCTGACGTACAAGCCCGGCGTAGTAGTAAGCTCCGGGGTGGTTGGGTTGGATGGCGAGAACCTCTTTCACCGCAACGAGCATCTCGTCATACTTATTTTGATCGTACAGTGCGATAACTTTTTTCATTGCTTCTTCGGCCCGAGGGTCAAGCTTTACGGGCGGCGGCAGCGCGGCTGACGCCGATTGGGCCGCAGGTTTTTTCGCGGCCTGCTGCAACGCATACGCCGACTGCAGCGCCGGGGACGGCCCGCCCCGCATCCTGTCCATAAGGCCGTTAATAACCGTCTGTATGCTGTCCCGCACCGCCGGGTCTGTGCCGCTCTGGTAAACCTGATACTCCCGCACCGCCCGGTCGAACTGCCCGTCGGCCGCGTAGGCCTCGGCAAGCATAAGCTGCGCCCTGCCCCAGCCTGGGTTGTATACCAGCGCGCGCTGCAGGTTGAAGATTACAAGGCGGTGGTTGCCCTGTGCCGCGTATACCTGCGCCAGCTGCAGATACGAGTTGTAGTGGTCGGGGTAGGCCGCCAGCACCTTGCGGAACTCCTCGATCGCCTGATCGAACTTGCCCTCGTTTTTGAACTGCACCGCCAGCCTGTAGTGAATGTACTCGCCGGCGGCATCCTGCGCGTAAACCGTACCGGCAGACAGCATACAGGCAGCCAGCAGCAGTATTGCAATACGCCGGCACCCCCGCTCAAATACCTGCCCGCTCTTTCCAACGACCTGACATTTACATCCGGACATTAAGCCCTCCAAACATCTATGCGTTGATATACTTTTTGCCATTCCGCCACACAGAGGCCCGTAAAATCACCGGCCGCGCCAAAAATCCGCCCCATACTAAAAACCTGCCGGTTTAAGGCAGACGTTCTTCATAACATCGCGCACATGCTGCTCCGAGAACCCCAGCCTCAAAGAGACGTTGGGATATATCTCGTTTGCCGATATGCAGCAGCCCGCAAGCTCATCCAAAAGCGCTTTCAGCCTGCGTATGTCCCTCTCGCTCTTCCGGCGCGCCTCTATGGAACCCGTCAAATTCGTCCGGTGCTGTTCGTAGTCGGCCATCGCGGCCGGCGGGATGAAGCCATCATCCCCAATACGGTCGCGCACGTAGCCATAAAGCTCGGATATGCACTCATCCACCCGTATGGCCTGCGAGCTCATATTTTCTTTTGCGGCATCGCACTCCAAACCGTAATTGTGCATCATACTCACATCAAGTACGGTCGCGATCCTGCCCTCGCTGCCTATGCGCGACGCGAATATGCCGCCGGTCGCCAGGATGCTCCCGCCCCTTATATCGCGGGCCCGCACCACGCCCTTATCGGCTGCAACTTCCGACTCCACTATGTCGCCGGCCACCGTTACGTTGCCGCCGGCTTTAAGCGCCACACCATCAAGGTATGCCGCCTGCACACTGCCGCCGCACTCTATCTGCGCAGCCCCGCTCCCCCGCGCACCCCCGCGCATAGACAGGTCGCCGCCGCACTTTACCGTGGCGTCCCCCACCTCGCCCATAACCAAAAGCGAGCCGGTTACGTCAACCGTAAAACCTGACCGCACCGCGCCTTCCACCCTGAGGCACCCGTCAAAGACCACATTGCCGGTGCTGCCGCATACATCGCCCGCAAGAACTTTGTACGGGATGACATCAATCGTGCCGTCGCCATACATTTTGAACACGCCGTCGCACTCCGCGATCAGCGTGTTGGAATCACCGTCCATAACAATGGTCCCGATACCGGCAGGCAGCGGCATGTCCTTTACGGGCGCAGCGGCTATGGGGGTCCCAAAAACGTCCATACCGTCTACCCCAAGCACCGGCGGCACATGCCGCGCGATAAGCGCCCCAGCCTTAACCACCACAAAGTCACAAAGTTGCCGAGGCTTGGAGGGCCGCCCGGTAGCCATAGCCAGCAGCGCCTCGGCAGGCTTGAACGCCGAAACCAGAATTTCCACACGCCCGTCGACACCAGGCGTGGCGACCGTGCCCGAGGCCACCTCGACAAATTTATTAAAGAGCGACGCGCCCACAAGCTTGTGGATGATGGAGGTATTCAAACCGTGCACCACCCCCTTGTGCAACAACTCGGTCAGCACCTCGCCTGCCGTAACAGGCCCAAATGCCCCCGAAAGCGAGACAAAAGCCTTCATCTTATCGGCGGTATGCCTGACCACAATGCCGTTGGACTCGCTCATCAATCCCACTCCGAATGGTAACAAGTATACAATACCACAATATAAATATACAATCATCTACAGACATTTTCAACTATTTTATGCGTTTTTAATGATTATTTTATTATGGGCCACGCCGGCGGGACGGTTGCGGCAGGCGAGGGCGGACGGNTTAATATGCCGGAATTTTATTTTTTTCTTGATAATTTGCGTGATATTTATGTATAATATCAATAAAGGAGACAATTTTTTGCCATGCCAAACACAATAAATATGCTGCTTGATGTAAACGTCCCCATCACCGTACAGCTGGGGCAGACTAAGATGAGCGTCCGCAACCTGCTGAAGATGAAAAAGGGGCAGGTCGTGAAACTCAACAGTATGGCCGGCGAGCCGGTGGACGTGTTCATCAGCACGAAGATGCTGGCCAAGGGCGAAATTACGGTGGTAGACGACAAGATGTCGGTGCGCATATCGCAGCTCTACAACGCAAAAGAGAAATTCAAGCATCTGTAAGGACGCATCCGTACATCCCCCCATATAAACAAAAAGGGCTGCCGTCAGCAGCCCTTTTAATAACCGTAACACACAACCCGATTAATCCACAATCTGGTCAACCGCAACTATAAACTGCATCGGGTCGAGGGGATGGCCGTTCTGGTCGTGAACCTCGTAGTGCAAATGGGGGCCCGTGGTACGGCCGGTGAGGCCTATGTAGCCTATAACCTGACCACGCATGACCGCCTGGCCCTGCGATACCACAAACTTCTGCATATGGGCGTAGAGGGTGATGTACTTGCCGTTGTTGTGGCTTATTTTCACCATGTTCCCGAAATGCGTCCAATCGCTGGCTTCACTGACAATCCCGTCACCGGCGGCGTAGATGGGGGTCCAGATCTCGTTGGCAATGTCTATGCCCTGATGCATCAGGCGCATACCGAGGATCGGGTGGAAACGGTAACCGAAACCGGAGGTCAGGCGCCCGTTGGCCGGCCAAATGGAGGGGCGCTTGGTGAAGTAGCTGTGCAACTTCTGCACACCCTCGGATATCTGCTCAAAAGTGGATTCCTGCAGTTCAGCCTGATTACTCAGCGCCGAAACTTGCAAACGCAACGCCTCAGCCTTCACAATAAGCGGGTCGGCCATAGACGAATAGAGGATGTCGTCGCGCGAGGGAAGCCCGCCGACGCCGGCCTTGCGGACGTCGCTGCTGATCGCCTCCATGCCATACTTCAGGCGCGCGTTGTCTTCGTACGTCACGAGACGTGATATTATTTCGACTTCCTGCTTTACAAAACGGTCCAAACTCTCTATTTTGGTTTTCAGGCGCCCATTTTCGCGCTGCTGCTCTGCGGCGTTGTTTACCGCCAAAGCGTAACCGGACCCTATGTATACAATTCGCCCGAAACCCGCCAAACCCACAAGCAGCGCTATGGCAAACACCACTATGAGCGCTACGGGCACACAAAGAGTGCGCGCCCCCTTCGACTCGCGTGGATCAGAGAAAACGAGATTAAATCTGCGCCTGTTCATATATTCGATTCCTGTCTTTATTTTCGTTAAAAATGTCAAAAAAAACCTATATATTATATTATAGCATCAATCCACTGAAAAAATCAAGTATTTCCCCAAAAAAGTTACAATTTTTTATAAGATTCCATATACAGACAGACACAAACAGACACAAAAAACAAGTTTTTTTAAAAAAAAAGCATAGATAGTTACGGTGATTTGGCAAAAGCGGCCTCAAAAAGTGCCATTTTGTCGAGTATCCCCACCACCGAATCCCCCTCAACAACGGAATAGTACCTCGGCGAACCGGGCGGCATCCGCCTCAAAATGGCCAGCACCCCCATACTCCCCCTCAGGCGCGGGAGCGGCTTTAAAAGCGACCCGAACGTCCTCAGTTCATCCCCGTGGTGCGCAGCGGCGTCTAAAAGCGATACGTAGCCCACCGGAACTACCCGCTCATCGTCAAACACCACGACCTCGTCCGCCCGCACCGGCGGCCCTGCGCCGGCGGCGCCAAACTCCGTAAGCATCTGCGAACTGCGGTAAACGGCGCGGTTCCTCTTCCACTCATCAAGCGAAACAGCGGTCTCCTCCACCCGCTTGCCCGTCATCCCCATCGTGTTCCGCATCAGCAAATCGGCTCCCTCGTAAAGGCTGCCGCGCCGCGCGCCCTCAACCGCCACAAGCACTATATCCTCACGCACCTTCGCGTTGAGCGACTCGTTGCCGCGCTGGCGGCGCCCAACAAAAGGCTTGGCCAAAAACCTCAATACCCAAAGCAGCGGCATCACAATATAAAATAGAACCGTAAGCGCGGGTATGAACTTCATCGTCAGACGAAACGGGTAGGTGCGGTAGAGAGACTTGGGCAGAATCTCACCAAATATTATAAGTACCGGGGTCAAAAACAGCGACTCCGGAGAGGGGATGCGGGAGAGGTCAAGAGCTATTACCCTGTCGAACTCCAAAAAAAGCGCGGCGAAGACCATTGAGGCGGCTACGTTTACCACATTGTTGCCGGCAAGAATGACCGAGAGAACCTGACCTCGGTGGTTCATAAGGCGCATGGCCATGCGGGCGGAGAGGTTTCCGCGGCCAGCCGCGTGGGCTACCTTAAGGGGGTTCCAGGAGATGAAACCTATTTCGCATCCGGCGAAAAACCAGGAGCAAAATATACATATCAGCAACAGGATTATCAACATCAGCATAAAATCAATCCTTATCTGTCCGGCTTCGCCGTTCTTATTAACGCGCCGCTGTAGTACGTGCGCAGGATTTGCTCAAAATTCTGGCCGGAGCGGGCCCGCCATATCGCTCCTACCTGACACATTCCTATGCCGTGGCCGTGACCATTGCCGGTTATTTTTATTTCGTTGTTTTTTATCTCTACCGATCTTATATTTGATGAGCGCAGAATTTGTATCTGGCGCGTTTGCGTGTAGCGGCGGAGGACGAAACGCAGTTTGTCGCCTCCGGCGGTGTGTTCCTGACCTGATGTTGATGTTATAGCCAAAGTCTTTACCCTGCCGCACTCGAAACGCTCCCTGATATCAATCTTTTTTATACCGCCTTTAAAGGGCGGGTCCAGGCCGCCTTCGGAGGAGTAGCGCCGCAGTATGCCCGACAGCTGATTTTCGGCCCAGGTCTCGGTCCAGGCGAACGACTGGCCGGCGCCTGAGCAAAACGGCTTGCCCTGAGCGTTCATGTCGCTCTGCGTACGCAGGTAAGGAACAGGGGCGCCTCCCCATACGTCCTCTATGTTGGCCGTGCTGCCGCCGCAGGTTGAGTGGTAGTAGGCACGGACCATATCATCATTGTATGCAATTATGAGGTCTTTTGTCAACAGAATCGCGGCGTCGGCGGTCGCAGCCTCGGCGGTCACGCCACCGTATACCTGATCGGAAACCGTTGAGAGCATATCGAACGGATTATTCTCGTTGGCCGCCATTTTGCCATACGAGTAGGTACGGGCGGCTATGGCCTGAGCCTTGACCGCCTCTATGTCGGACTCCGGCAGGTTCCCTATTTCAAGCGGCACCACGCCGCGCAGATACTCCTCTACCGGCAGTATGTTTATGAACGAAAACGCGCCTCGGCTCTCGGAAACTATTACCATGGCGCCTCGGTAGGCGCTCCCGTTGACGTCAAGGGGGTGGGAGCCGGAACTGACGAAGAGTGTGCAAGGCAGGCGCAGTTCCTTTTTTTCCCTGTTGACCGTTGCGATCACGGCATCCTGCCCTATCAGGTCGGCCTCAATCTGCATACGGCCTCTGAATGTCGTACGCACACCCGGTGCGCGCACGTCCGACGCCGCAGGGGCGTGGATCGTCGCCTCCTTTACATTGCGCCTGACCATTATGCGAACGGGGCGCTTGCGCGCACCTAAAGGCGGATAACGCAGCGAAGAGGCCGAGGGCAGCGGAGCGGGCGCGGCGACCGGGTCACGCGGGGAAGGAAACTCCTCAAACGCGCGGGCGAAATCCACATCGCGGGTACGGACCGTGCGGCCCGCAACGCCGGCATCCTCCCATCGGGATTCATTGTCCTCCCCGGAATCATCAGCTTTTTTGCCGTCTTTGATATCAGATTTTTTACCGTCTGCGGCTTGGGCATCGTGCGATTTTTTACTGCCGGGTAACTCTTCGCCGCCGGAAGCCTCGTCATCTTCGGCCAACCACTGTATATCCGGCTCCTCGCCGCTGCCGCCGGATGCGTTATCGGCGCGCGGGCTCGGTACAAGGACAGGGCGGGAACAGGACAGCGCGAGGATCAACACGCACAGTACCAGCGGAATTGACACTTTTTTAATCATCAATATCCCCAAAAATCATAGTTGACACCGCCATCAACACTAACCGCTACTTCTTCCCGGCAATTTTCTTGAGCTTGCCGCTCAGCATAGCCCGCTGCACGGAAGAGACGTGGTCAATAAACAAAATGCCGTTTATGTGGTCCAATTCGTGCTGCAGCGCCTTAGCCAGAAGCCCCTCGGCGTTCTCAATCGTTACCTCCTCGCCCTTGCCGTTTTTCGCCTTTACGCTGACCTTCGCGCTGCGAGACACCATAAGCGTTATCCCCGGCAGACTCAGGCACCCCTCCTCCTCAACAATCTTCTCTTCCGAAGCGCAGGTGATTTCGGGATTGACAAGCACATGCGGCTCGCTCTCGCCCTCACCGCTGCTTACGTCCACAACAACAAGCCGCAACGACTTCCCCACCTGCGGCGCGGCGAGGCCAACGCCGTCCTCCGCGCGCAGGGTATCTATCATCTCATTGATAAGCTCCGCCAGCCCCTCGTCGAAATTCTCGACCGGAGCGGCAGCCTTACGCAAGACTGTGTCGCCGTAATAGCAAAGTTCAAGCATCTATCCTCCAAATATGGGGCGGACGCAAACCGCCCCTGTAATGCCTGCACGGATACCAACCGCAAACCGCAGCGTCCGCGCAGCCGGCAGGCAATCCACCGTACCGGTCAGGCCTTCTCCTTAACCTGCTCCTCCGATTCCTTAACAACCTCTTTGCCGCCATCTTTGCCGGCCTGATCTACGACAAGGGTCTGCACTGCCGACTTGGAGATCTCAAGCACCGCGCCCTCGCCGCTCTTTATGACGTAAGAGGTATCTTTGACCGTCTGGATGACGCCGTAAATGCCGCCTATAGTGAGTATCCTGTCGCCCTTTTTGAGCGCCGAAAGCATCTTCACGCGCTCCTTCTGGCGCTTCTGCTCCGGGCGGATCATTATAAAGTAGATTATCAGGATCATGAAGACCATGATAAACAGGAAGTTGCCGCCGAACATTCCGGGAGGCGGCGCGGCCTCGGCGGGGGCGTCCTGAGCCATGATGGGGAGAGCCGACATCGCGGCTATCATCAATACCTGTGTGAGCTTCGTGAATGACATTTCCTGCTTCCTTTCGGGTGTGATGGGTATTTTTTAAGCGGCATTGACGATAATTCATCAATACATATTAAATATATATTATTACATTAACAGATTACACGATTAAATATATCACTCCATATCCCCAAGCATAGCCTCAACGTAGGCTTTGGGGTCAAAATCCTGCAAATCCTCTATCCCCTCGCCTACGCCTATCTTGCGGATGGGGATATTGAACCGCCGCGTGAGCGCTATTGCTATGCCGCCCTTCGCCGTGCCGTCTAATTTCGTGATGACGAGACCTGTAAGCTTGACCACCTCATTGAACACGATCGCCTGCTTCATGGCGTTCTGCCCGGTCGTGGCGTCTACCACCAGCAAAATCTCGTTTGGCGCGTGCGGGGTGTTGCGCTTTATTACGCGCAAGATCTTCTCTAACTCGTTCATCAGGTTGACCTTTACGTGCAGCCGCCCCGCGGTATCGAGTATCAGCACGTCGGCCCCCCGGCTCTTGGCAGCCTCCATGGCGTCGAATGCCACGCTCGCGGCGTCGGCGCCCTCGTGCTGGGCCACGAAACCCGAATCGGTGCGCTCGGCCCAGATTTTAAGCTGCTCTATCGCGCCGGCCCTAAACGTGTCGGCGGCGCCGAGCATCACGCTCTTGCCCATCTGCCGCAGCTCCTGCGCGAGCTTTCCTATAGTCGTGGTCTTGCCCNCCCCGTTCACGCCCACCACGAGCGTGACCCACGGCCTGGGGGGGAAATCCTCCATCGCCTTTGTAACGGTAAGGTCTTCGGCGAGCATCTCCTTTATGAGCGCGTACGCCTCGGCGCGGGTGTGTATGCCCCTGCGCTTTATCTCCTCGCGGTAGTCATCGAAGATACGGTCTACGAGGTCGACGCCCACATCGGCGGCGATGAGCGCTTCGGAGAGCGTCTCGAAGAACTCCTCGTCGAGGGCGGCGCCGGTCTTTACAATAGCGGTGATTTGGGAGCGGGTCTTGCTGAGCCCATCCCTTAAACGGTCAAAAAATCCCATTATGTCCCTTGCATCACTTCAGAATCGCCAAAAACTCCTGCGACTTGTCGAGCGAACTTTCTATATTCGTCATTATCTTTTCGTAGTCGGCATCGCCGATTTTAAGCTCGGCGCGGCACTTTACGCACTCCTGCATATGCACCTCCCCCTCCCACATATCACAGCCAAGGTCGTGAGATATGAGGTCGGCGAGGTGGATGATATTTGCCAGATGCGAGGCCTTGTCGGCGTTTTCGGGATCGTGGTGGTGGACGATCGCGTATTCGAGATCGAGCGGCAGCGACCACCTGTCGGCCAGAATCTTGCCCATGCGCGCGTGGTTGACGCCGAGCACCTTCTCCTCCACCTCTATCAAAGGCAGTTTCTTGGTGCGGGCGTACTCGCAGACGGCGTTGTAGTCTTCGGCCATATACTGGCTGAAGATAAGCTTGCCGATATCGTGCAGAACGCCGGCGCAGAACGCGCTCTCCGGATCCATCATCCGAACGCTCATCAGGTGGCGCACGATGATCTTGGACGCCATCGCCGTTACCACCGAGTGCTTCCAGAAGCGGTCCATATCAAGCGAGTGCTTCCCGTCGAACATCTTAGCCACAGAGGCGCTGAGCACCAGCGACCTTATGGTGTTGAAGCCCAGAACAACCACCGCGCTCGTAACCGAGGAGATGCTTCGCGGTATGCCGTAAAACGCGCTATTGGCCAACCGTATCATCTTGCTCGTGAGCGCCGGGTCTTTCTCAATAAGCTCCGCCGCGTCTTCAGCAGCGCTGTCCGACGAGTTCACAACCTCAATCAACTTCATAACGATGGACGGTAACGAGGGCAAGCTGTCGACATCCTCGACTATCTTGGCTATCCGCTCCCTCACCCCACTCAAGCCTTTATTTCCCTGACCCATAATGACTCTCTTGTCCCTATTTATGTAAAACTGCGTTTTGTTGACTAATTTACCTGCACNCCCCCCGCCCGGCCCACGCAATACCCGCCGCAGACCGCACCCGTCAAAACTACGGGCATCAATGTGTTCCTGACAACACTCACGCCGGGAACCTCAACCTTTACATAGTTCCCCCCCAAACCTCGGACAGGGTTTTCCGTTTCTGTTATAATATATAATACTGACGAACCAAATAGCAAGGATAAAAATTTTTCGCGATTTTTTTCCACCGCCGCACGCAACGCCCCGCTGCGCGCCCTCTTGACCGGCTCCCCCGCCTGCCCCGGCATTTCCGCAGCTTTTGTGCCCAAACGCTTGGAATACCGGAAAACGTGGGCATACGTAAAACCAACCGCCTCAACCCCGCGCAGGGTAGCCTCGAACATAGCGTCCGTCTCACCGGGATGCCCGACTATAAGGTCGGCGCCAAGCCCCGCCGCCGGATACATCTCCCTAAACACGCGCATACGGGTTGTCAACTCGTCAACATCCCCATGCGGCCTCCCCATCAATTCAAGCACGTCCGGACAAAGGCTCTGGACGCTCACGTGGAGGTGGTCGCAGACCTTTGGGTGCGATCCGGCTAAGGCCATGATGCCGTCGGTAAGGTCGCGCGGATCAAGGGAACTCAGGCGGATGCGGTAATCTCCCGGCACCCTCAGCAAATCATCCAGCAGCGATTCTAACCCGCCGCGGGAATTATCATCCATGCGCTGCGCATCCCCATACTGGCCGATATGCGTGCCGGTCAGCACAATCTCCCTGTACCCTTTGTCAACCGCCCGCCTGAATATGTCAATGATCCTTCCCCTCGGCGCGCTGCGGGACGCCCCCCTCAGCGACGGGACGATGCAGTACGCGCACCGGAAATCGCACCCCTCCTGTATCTTGAGCGAAAACCTCGTCCGCCCCGACTCCCCCGGCCCCAGAACCTTATCCTCCCAAAACACATCATTACCGTCAATCCCCGAAAGATAAACCCCGCCGCATTGTGCCGATATTGCCGATATTATTGAGGGAATACGGTGCTTATCACCATTACCCACCACCCATTTCACGCCGGGATACTTGAGTACAGCCTCACCATGCTGCTGCGCGAAACACCCCGTCACCAATATCCGTGCGTTTGGATTGGCACGCGACAATGTCCGTATAAACCGCCCGGTCTTCGATTCCGTCAGCGATGTCACAGAGCAGGTGTTTACGATAATTATCCCCGCGTTCTCAACCTCGTCCGTCACCCCAAAACCCAAAGCCAGCAATTCCGCCTTGAGCGCGAACATCTCCTCCTGATTCGTACGGCAGCCTATCGACCGAAACGCAATTACGGAAAGACCGGCGCCGTTATCCCCGCAAGATATGCCGGACGCACCCATCATACCCATTTGTCAAGCGCTTCTTCCCTCGTGTCAAAAAACGGTATTATCGCGTCTACCCCCAAACTCTCGAACACATTTTTGACTATCGGATTCGCGCGGCAAATCCGCATGGACCCGCCGCTTTCTGTCATAAGCCTGCTCAACCTCAAAATAGCCCCCACGCTCAAACTGTCAAAGAAAGCCAGCTGGCTGAAGTCAAGCAGCACCTTATTGCCCGATGCCAGCGTCAAAAACATATTTTTCTTAAAAGTCATGGAACCCACCGGGTAGTTCATTACCCCCTTGAGCGATATGACACAAACGTTCCCTGCCATGTCCGCGTCCATCTGCAGCTGCACGTTAAGCTCGTTGAGGTCGGCGTCGGCCTTCTTTACGCCGGAAGACAGCTCCACGTCGAAAAGCCTGTCTATGCCGGTCTCCATCAGCAGGTTGTAGATGTTCCGGTGCGGCCTGCGCAGCACGAGGGCCTTGGATTTGGCCGTGAGCTCCTTGTAAAGGTAAACGAGCACCCCTATCCCGAAGCTGTCTAAGGAACTGGTCGCGCTCATGTCGAGCACCACGCAACGGCAGTCGCTGTTGGGCATTTCCCGCAGTTCGTCTATAAACTTGCGCGGGGTCTCGGAGCTGAAGCGCTCCGGCATTTTGACCGTACAGGTCCCGTCATTTGAAATTTCAGCCATTGATCCCACCTTTATCTTAAAAATCTGCGTGTAAGTTCGTCTACTGATATCCTCACAAGCGTAGGCCGCCCGTGCGGGCACGTGTACGGGTCGTTCGCCGCGAAGAGCGCGTTTATAAGCGCGTTCATCTCCGCCTCGCTCAGTTTCTGGCCCGACTTTATGGCGGCCCCGCAGGCGAACGCTGCCGCAAACCGCTTAACAGGCTCCCGCGGCGCGGCGGGGTTGCGCCCGTCTATCAGGTAGCGCACCATCTCCCGCACCGCGGCGGCGGCCTCGCCGTCGCTCATAAACGCAGGCAGCGCCGAAACCGCCACCGAATTGCCGCCAAAATCGGCTATCTCAAAGCCCAAACTTGTAAAATAATCTCTGCCCTCGTCCAAAACCGCTTTTTCCGCAGGGCTCATCTCCAGCACTATCTGAAAGAGCAGCTGCTGCGATACGGGCGGCCTCCCCTCCAAATCCAAAAGCGCCTGCTCATACAGCACCCGCTCATGCGCGGCGTGCTGATCTATTAATAATATACCGTTTTTAATAGGCGCAAGCACAAAAATCCCATGAATCTGGTAACATTGGATGTCCCAAGCCTTNCCGACCGCCCCGGATTCCCCCGCATCTCTTGCGATTACGGTGTCTCCCCCAGCATTATTGTCTGAATTACCGGCATAGCCGCCGGCCCCGGAGGGACACGCCGACATCATTTCGTCTAACGTAGGCGCGAAATTCAACGAGGTCTGAATATCGCCGCCGGCATCGCACCCGCCAAACGCCGGATTGACGCCGCCAACGCCTATCCCGTCATAAAACTCCTGTATGGGGTTGGTCTCCGGCCGCGAACCGCTATCCCCCAATACATCCTTACGCGCAACCTCAGACCGGCGCAGCCCCTCCTTAACGGCGTGGTAGATGAACCCAAACACCCCCCGCTCGTCATCAAACTTCATCTGCTGCTTGGTGGGGTGGATATTCACATCGACTTTCTGCGGGTCCACATCCAAAAAACAAAAGAACGCCGGGCGGTTNCCGTGCCCCAAATACTTCGAAAAAGCCTCCCGCACCGCGTATCCCACCGAATCGTTGTCTATCCTCCTCAAATTAACATACAGGCTCTGAAAACGCGGCTTGCTCTGGAGCTTTTCGGGCGTAGAGACGTACGCGAGGACCGACATACCCTCCCCCTCCCCCGCGCACTCCACAAGCCCCCGCGCAAAATCGTTCCCGGCAACCGAGCAGATACGCTCCCGCAGCGTCCCCACACGCGGCAGGTCGAGCATCTTTTTACCGTCTACCAGCGCCGTAAAATGTACGCCCGGAAACGGCACGGCGAGCTGTTCGAGGATTTTTATGATGGCGGCCTGCTCCCCGCGCTGGGTTTTCATAAACTTTTTGCGCGCGGGCACATTGAAAAACAGGTCGCGAACGGTTATGGACGTCCCTCGGGTCCGGGGGGCCGGGGCTATATCGGAGCTTATGCCGCCCTCCACGTTAATCTCGTAGCCAAGACCGCTTGAGTCGTCGTCGCTGGTAACCACGCTCATACGGCTTACCGCCGAGATGCTTGCCAGCGCCTCGCCGCGAAACCCCATGGTCGCTATGGAGTAGAGGTCGTCCGCCGAGCGTATCTTGCTCGTTGCGTGGGCCAGCACGCTGCGCCCCAAATCGCCGCGCGACATACCGCAGCCGTTGTCGGCCACCCGCATCATCGAGAAACCGGCCTCCTCTACCGCTATGTCTACGCGCGTGGCGCCGGCGTCTATCGAGTTCTCAATAAGCTCCTTGAGTACGGACGCAGGGCGCTCCACCACCTCGCCGGCGGCAATCTTCTCCACTACGGAGGGCGGGAGCACCTCTATAACATTTTGGCGCGAACTGTTGCCGGTATCAATATATTCTTCTTGCATCGCGGGCTGCCGAATTGATAATTATTGGGATAAAAATGCGGAAGGGGAGACTCGAACTCCCACAGGCTTGCACCCACTAGGACCTGAACCTAGCGCGTCTACCAATTCCACCACTTCCGCGATTTTACGGGGNACAGATTAAAACCTCTACTAATATAATATTTGGGTATGTCAATATGCAAAAAAAATAAAATCAAAATCGATGACAGCATCAACCCCAAAACAACGGGATTCGGGATATAAAATTCAGAATTTTCACGGTTAAAGGAACATATATGCTTTTAAGGCCCAATATGAGCAACAGTATCTCCGCCGTGAATATTATTCCTATTATCAGCAGCAGGTGGGTCAGCAGGAATATTATTGAACCGCGTATTGTAGCGCGGCTCTTGCTTAACAGAAGCCTTTTGCCCAAGAGATAAAAGGGGTTGGCCATCTTATTTGGCCTCCGACCTGAAACTCAGGAACGCATGATCGCCAGGCGATACACTGTTTTTGTGCAGTTTTTGGACTACCAGCGTGGCGGAGGACGGTGATACGTTTATTACCTGAGCCTCTAAAAGCGGCTCGCTCAGGCGGTTTTTGGCTGGTTTCTCCATTACCTTGAAGAAGTCGCCTAACCTTACCCCGCTGTCGGAACCCTTATCTATTATAATGTATTGGTGGAGATAGGGCAATACCGTCTCCTCTACCCGCATTACCACCGTGGCCTTAATTGTGCCCCAGTCGGAGGTGGTCAGATTCTCGCAGCGGAACGGCTCGAAATGCGTTACTTCCGCTACGCTCTCCCCGCCGTCTACCACGCCCCATATCTCGTTCAGGCTTAAAACCATACGGTCTCCGGCATACCCAACCACTACGCCGCGGCCTACGCGGGCGGTGAGGAGCGCGGGCCTGCCCTTAAACGATATCCAGCGCACCCTGTTCACCAGATCAAGCGTGTCGCCGGCCTTATAGGCAAACTTCTTCTTGCCGGTCGGCTTTACCATTACCCTGTCGAACTGCTGGTAGACCGTGCGGTCCTTAGGGCGCATCACCTTCCCCTCCCCCGGCCTCGACTCGCGGTCGAAGTGCAGGTACGGCGCGGAAGCCAAAGCGCGGGAGGATATTTCCGTACCCGAAGGTATGTCCGACTCGGCCACGATTAACGACGGTGGAGGCGGCGGCACGGACTCGGCAACCTGAGCGGCAGGCCCGGCCGGAGCGTGAGCAGGCTGCTCCGCAACTGCGGCAGGCTGGGGGGGGCGGGCAGGTTGAGGCTGCTGAACGGCCGGAGCTGGAGCCGCCTGGACAGGCGCGGGCTGCTCAACCGGCACGGGATCGCCGGCGAACCAATCCTGCTGCGCAACTGCAACGAAAGAACACACCGCAGCGAACGCGGCGGCTTTTATCAGGGTACGGGTACAAATATATTTTTTCATCATATATATAATAATACATTATGGGCGGATGATAGTCAATACCCGCGATAATATATTGAAGATACGGTTAAATATTATTCCCTCGCCGTCCAACGACATCACTGCCGCAGGGCGGCGCGGGCATAATGTTTAATAGTGTAATCTGTAAATACGGAGACACGGCGCGCGGCCATGTCCCCGTATCAATAATAATCAACAAATATCCAAAAAACTACGACCGCTCAATCTGAATCGTAGCCGTTGTCACGTCGCAAACCTCGCTCGGGCCGAAGTACTGGATCGGGCCGGGATACTGGTAGTCATCCTCCATAGCCCACGTGTCCCGGTTCGCCGCGAACTCCTTGAACGGCTTGCCGTCGAGCTCTACAAGCGCCTTCCTGATAACCGGCTTGTCCATGCCGTGGCGGCGCTCAAGGTTCATCATCATAGTGAGCGGGATGCCGCCGGCAATCCACTGGTCCGCCGGCTTGGTCAGGTTGCGGATCGACGACAGGTACCCGGTCAGGCCGTCGGCGAGCAGGCTCGAAGCCGTATAACCCAAACTATAACAATAGTCCGCGTCAAAATTAGACGGCGCGGCGCAGCGGCCCTCGTAGCCGAAGAAGTGGCTCACCGTCGTAAACTTGCCCTTGAACTCGCCCTTCGCCTTCCACTCCCCAAGCACCGTGTCGACCATCTCTATAAGCAGCTTCTCGGTATCTATGCGGGATACCTGCACGTTGCCGTGCGGGTCGCGGTCGTCCAAAAGCTGCCTCTGTATCGACTTGGGCAGGCATGAAAACGCCGATGACGTCTCCGCGGAGGCGGAGGAGAGCCGACCGACTATAAACCCGATTTTCTGATCGTCGCCGTCAAGCGTGTCAATCTCCGGCGTGTGGGACAGCATGTCGTTCAGATGGCTTATTAGCGCCTTCATCTCCGGGACGAACTCAATAAGCCCCTCCGGCACCAGCACCACCCCGAAATCCTTGCCGGCCTCGGCGCGCTTCTTGACTATGGCGGCGATGTTGTTTACAATCTCAAGCAGCGTAGTCTTCTTGGCGGCGATCTCTTCGGAAATGAGCGTAATGTTCGGGTGCGTCTTAAACGCGCACTCAAGCCCGATGTGCGACGCGCTGCGCCCCATCAGCTTGACGAAGTGCCAGTACTTCTTCGCCGAATTGGCGTCGCGCAGGATGTTGCCGATAAGCTCCCCGTAAACCTTGGTCGCCGTGTCAAACCCGAAAGACGCCTCGATCCACTCGTTCTTCAAATCGCCGTCAATCGTCTTGGGGCAGCCTACCACGAGTATGCCGGAGTTCTTTCTGGCGCAATACTCCGCCAGCATACAGGCGTTGGTATTGGAATCGTCCCCGCCGATAACGACAAGCGCAGTAATGCCCAGTGCCTTGCAGTTTTTGATTACCGTGTCGAACTGCTCCTCGGTCTCAAGCTTCGTGCGGCCCGACCCGATGATGTCGAACCCGCCGGTATTCCGGTACTCGTCCATAAACTTGTCATCAAACTTGACGTACTTGTTGTCTATAAGCCCGCTCGGCCCGCCCAAAAACCCGAACAGTTCGCTGCCCGAATTGATCTTCTTGAGCCCGTCGTACAGCCCGGCTATGACGTTGTGCCCGCCCGGCGCCTGCCCGCCGGAGAGGATGACGCCGGCCTTGATCGCCGACGGCTTCCCTTCGGCCGGGTCCTCAAAAGTCACGACCGGCAGTCCGTAGGTATTGGGGAAGAGGGCCTTGATCTCTTTTTGGTCCGCCACGGACTCCGTCACGCCGCCCTTGGCCGCCTTCATCGCGCTGCCGTGCGCGGCGAGAGCCTTGGGAAGTTTGGGCTTGTAGGCCGCACGGGCTTTCTGGAGCGGGGAAATCGTCTTAGCCATAGATAACAGTTCCTTGTTTTTAGGGTTTATGGTTTGGTGATGCTCAGTCCGTAAAAATAATTTATTGGCGCGCAGAAAATCAAGGCCGGCGAATATCCATACACAAATAATCCATACAGGTACGGACAACTCCGGTATTTTGGGACCGGCCGCCCCCCGGCCATCCCCGCATAATCACCCGCGTACATCCGGCGGCAGCCCCGGCTTATGCGCCGCCTCCACCGCCAGCTTGTCGCAGCGCTCGTTTTCGCGGTGCCCGGCGTGCCCGCGGATCCACTCGAACCGCACCCTGTGCCGCGCCATCGCGTTGAGCAGGCGCTCCCAGAGGTCCGGGTTCTGCGCCCTCTCCCTGCTGTTGCGCATCCACCCGTGCGCCTTCCACTTCGCGGCCCACCCCTTCTCTATCCCGTTTACCACATACTGAGAGTCGGTGATTACAATAACCTCGCAGGGCTCCCTGAGGGCCTCAAGCGAGACTATCACCCCCATAAGCTCCATGCGGTTGTTCGTGGTGTCGGCGAACCCGCCCGAAAGCTCTTTCTCAGCCTTGTTGTACCTGAGAATGGCCCCGTACCCCCCCGGCCCCGGATTACCGGTACACGCGCCGTCCGAGTAAATGTACACCGTCTTCATCCAGAAATCCCCCCATCTATTATTACACAGCGGGACAAACACATCCGCCGGCCACCCCGCGCCGGATTTTTACGGACGGACGCGGCCCTCCCCTACTGTTTTTCGATGATAATATAATTCCCGCGCAGCGCGCGGCGCGTATAATGTATATTAATCATAAAAATTCACCAGTTTCGACGGAGCGCAAGCCCATTGGACCCTAACCAGAAATTTAACGTAGCCTTCGCGACCAACGACTCCTTTGCCATGCAGACGGGAATCAGTATGTTGAGCCTGCTCAAAAACAACGCCGGTCTGGATACCCGCGTCTACATACTCGCGAGCAAAATAAGCGGCGAAAACAGGGCACGGTTAGAAGAAATAGCGCGGAACAGGGCCGAGCTGCACATTATTGACATAACGGAATTCCTGAGCGAAAAGGCGAAGTCGTCGGGGATCGCGAGCTACGCCAGCTCTTTCGACGCCTACTCACGTATCTGGATAACCGATCTGCTGCCCGGCGATATGCGGCAGATACTCTATTTAGACGGCGACACCGTGGTCAACGGCAGCCTGAAAGAGCTCGCGGAAACCGATTTGGGGGACGGCTGCGCCTGCGCCATGATAAAGGACGTGCGCACCGAGAAGTTCAAGAAAAAAATAGGGCTTGAGAACGTATACGAGTACCACAACTCCGGCATAATACTCATAAACCTCGACTACTGGCGGAAGCATAATACAGGCGGCGCGCTTATAAGGGATATTATCGACTTCCCTACCATATACCCGGATCAAAACGCGCTGAACAGGGTTCTGCGGGGCAAAATAAAAACACTGCCGCTGAAATTCAACGCGGTTCCGGGAGTGAGGCTGTACGGCAATAAGTCGATCTGCAGCATCGCATACCGCAGCGGGGCGCAGTTTTACCCGGATAGCGCGCTGAACGAGGCCAGAGATAACCCCGCCATCCTGCACCACACAAACTATTACCTGAGCGGCAGACCGTGGTTCAGTGACTGCTTTGACAGAGAAGGGCTGCGAATATGGAGAACCTATCTCGCCGAATCCCCCTGGGCCGCCGGGTTCAAGCCCAAAAATCAGCACAAGCCCGCAAAGTCGGCATGCATGAAACTCCTCAGAGCGCTGTACACTGTTCTGCCTGAAAAACTGTTTATTTTGCTGATAGTAAAAATGTTCGAAAAGGTAGCCCGCCCCATATTCGGCATCGGCAGCCCACTGCGGCGTTAATGGAGTTTGCAGCGTGGTGTTTGGAGCTAACGCCAAAAACTGCACACCGCTTAATATCTGAAGATAAGCGCCGCCATCAACCGGTGGTTAGAGTATATCTGCTCAAGCCTGCGCTCGCCGTTGTCGTGCGCCATACCCCATGTCTGCCACGCGTATGAGAGCTCCAGCCCGAACCCCGACGTAAACAGCCCCGCGCCAAACGACAGCGTGTGCTTGTTTCTTATTATGTCGAAATCACGCCCTTCGTCCCAGTCTATCGGGTCCCAGCCGGAGTCATCGTCGCCTAACCTGTGGACTATCTGGTATAGATCGCATTCGTCAAGCGAATACCCGGCGCGCAGCACCACCGGCGTTGTGGGTATGGGGGCCTCCAAGCCCAAACCGGCGCCCATCTTGAAGTAGCGCGCCTGCACATCGTCGGGAATGTTTTCACCCGGCATGGCGAAAGTGTACGGCAGGGTGAAACGCAGGTCCAGCGCGGTGGTCAGCCACGGCAGCGTCAGCCCGGCGCCTATGGCCCCCTTAGGCGCAATATAGGCCTTGCCCTCAAACGGCCCCAGCCTCTCCGGACGGTTGAGACCCGTGAATAGTGGCTCCCCCTCCGCGTACCTCAGCGCCCACTCCTCCTTAAACCCCAAACTCACAACCGTATTGAACCGCATACCAAGTTTCAGATAATCCGCCGGGAGATAAAACGCACCAAATGTCAGCGAATAGCCCAAATAGCTATGGTCTATCTCCACATCGTTATAGGGCCTCCCGTTTCTCTTCTGGTCATAGTCGGTAGTAGCGCCGCCCGTAAGCACCGAGACGGCGAGGCCCGCCGAGACCTGCGGCGCGACCTGTATGCCGAACGCCACGCTTATCCTGTTCAGGTCGCCGTACTTAAAGGCATTCTCGCTGATGGTGGTATCGGTATCAGTGAACCTGTAGCCGTAAACGGAAAAATCATCAAACGTAAGCGGTGCCTCGTAGACCGCAGCGATAGACAGCCCGCCCTGAACTGTGGGTATCGCGGTCATCGCGCCGGCGCCGGCAAAACGGATGCGGTCGCGGTAATCATCATTCTTCGCGCCGGGCAACGCGCCTATACGCGCGCCGGTAACATCGCACGTGCCGAAAGTACGCATCGCGTCGAACGAGAGCTGGAACTCGCGCACCGGCATAAACGCCAGCGCGGCGGGATTCCAGTAGGCGGCGGAAAGGTCATTCGCCACGGCAGTATGGTTGCCGGCAAACGACAGCGCGCGCGCGCCAACGCCCATGTCTATGCCGGCGCCGACCTGCGCAACGGCAGACACGGAAAACATCAATAACAATAATACCGCGCTAACAACAATTTTTCTCATCATTTTCATCATTTACATCCCCCGCATCCTTGGACGCTGCCTCTCTTCGCTATTGTTATCATGATGCGGCGAGGGCGGCTGTTGCTGCGGCGGGCGCGGCGGCGTCACACCCTCATCGGAGGGTTTCGCCATCCCGCCGTCGGAAGACCCGGCAGATGATGCCGGCGGCACAGAGTTATGTACAGGCGCGCCGGCCGGGCTCAAATTCCTGAACGTAGCGCCCTGAAACATGGGCGCCTGCTCAGCAGGCGGCTCGGACGCCGCAGACTCCGACGGAACCGAACGCATACTCGGCGGCGTGGGGCGCGGTTCCTGCGGCCTCGTACCGCCGCCCGCGCCGCCCTGACCCGAGTTTGGGGGCGGGTACGAACTGCCGTAGTAGCGGCAGTACCCCATATACCTGTCGTAATAGTAAAACGGCGGGCACCCGCGCGTGTCGTTCCAGCCAAAACTGCTGCGGTACCACCACGGCGTATTCTGAAAATACATCCAACTGCTATGATAGTAAGTATTGTAGCACCGCATGGTGGGATAGCCGAAAATATCGCGCTCCCAAACACACACCTCCCGCCGGCTGTGGTCGGCGGCAACCTGCTCAGGGCACCCGCCATCCTCACAGCCGCCCCCCTCGCGCCCCAGCTTCGTCTCACCCTGATACAT
>WQTH01000020.1 GCA_009786415.1 Chitinispirillia bacterium
ATGGTTGCTGACATTGAAACCGTAATGCGGTCGTCCAAAAGCTACGCCGATGATGTGCGGCGCGTAATGCCTGTCTACAAGGTTATGCTATTCGGGTCATATGCCAAAGGTACCGCTGACAAACTCAGCGACATAGACATTTGTTTCTTTTTAGACAGTTACGGCGGCAAAGAGCGGATAGACATACTCGGAGATCTGCTTCGCATTTCAAACGCGGATGACTACCAAAACGCGTTTTTTGAGCCTATTGTCTTCCAAACATCTGATATTGACAATGGCAATCCATTTGTAAAAGAGATTTTGCGAACAGGCAAAGAAATTCCTTAATCTGAAAAAAATAAGGTTCAAGCCTGTATAATTTTTTTTTGAAACACATTTTTGTTGACTAAACGGTGACTACAAACGGCCAAAAGTGGGGATTTTTGATGGGGTTGGCAAATAAAAAAGGGCTCAAATGATGTCATTTAAGCCCTTTTTTTGGAGTTGAGGGGGTTCGAACCCCTGACCCTCAGACTGCCAGCCTGATGCTCTCCCAGCTGAGCTACAACCCCGGTATTGATACATAAAATAATAAAAAGTACACGGCGTGTCAAGATTTTTTTGCATATTTTTTGCCGGGCTACTCCACGGTTACGCTTTTTGCGAGGTTTCGGGGCATATCGACGTCGTTTCCGCGCAGGACCGCGATGTGGTAGGCCAGCAGCTGGAGGGGGACGGAGGCTATTACCGGCATAAGCGCGTGGGTGGTTGCCGGGACGGTGATTATGTGGTCGGCGTATTGGTCTAACGGCGAGCAGTCGCTGGTCGCGACCACTATCAGCTTGCCGCCGCGGGCCTTTATCTCCATGGCGTTCGAGACGATTTTGTCGAAGAGCGCGTCTTTGGGAGCCACGATTACCACCGGCATATTGGCGTCTATGAGCGCGATGGGGCCGTGCTTCATCTCTGCCGCGGGATAGCCTTCGGCGTGTATGTAGCTGATTTCCTTCAACTTAAGCGCTCCCTCCATTGCTACCGGGTAGTGGTAGTGGCGGCCTAAGTAGAGGAAGTTTGTGCTGGTGTAGAAGTGTCTGGCTATCTCCAGAATCTTGCCGCTCAGTTTCAGCGTTTCCTCGACCAGGGCCGGCAGTTTGCTGATGGCGTTCGCGATTTCTATGCCATGCTCGTTTGAGAGCCTGCGCTGGCGGCCCAGAAGCAGGGCTATAAGCGCCAGCACGACAACCTGCGCGTTGAACGCCTTTGTGCTGGCCACGCCGATCTCCGCGCCGGCGTGCAGGTAGACCCCGCCGTCCGACGCGCGCGCTATGGTGGAGCCCACCACGTTGCATATAGAGAGGACGGTCGCGCCCTTCTCCTTGGCCTCCCGCAGCGCCGCCAGGGTGTCCGCCGTCTCGCCCGACTGCGATACGGTGAAGATCAGCGTGTTGTTGCCGATGATGGGGTTGCGGTAGCGGAACTCCGAGGCGTACTCCACCTCTACGGGTATGCCGGCCCAATCTTCTATTAGATATTCGCCGACCATCGCCGCGTAATAGCTTGTCCCGCAAGCGGTTATGATGATGCGGTCTATTGAGCGCAGCTCCTGTATCGAGCTATCCAGCCCCGCGAGTTTGGCGTTGCCTTTATCCAATAGCAGCCGCCCGCGTGTGCAGTTGCGCAGCGCCTCCGGCTGTTCGAAGATTTCCTTGAGCATGAAGTGGGGGAAGTCGCCCTTCTGCGCGATTTCGAGGTTCGCTTCAATATCCTTGAGTTCGCGGCTGACGGACTGGCCGGTGATGTTATGTATGGAGAACGCGCCGCGGTCTATCTCCACGACGTCGTTGTCTTCTAGATAGACGATTTTCTGCGTGTGGCCTACGATGGCGGAGACGTCGCTGGCAAGGAAGCACTCGCCGGCGCCCACGCCGAGGATTAGCGGGCTTCCGCGCCGCGCGCCGATGAGTACCTCCGGCTCGTCGCGGCATATCACCGCCAGCCCGAACGTCCCCTCAAGCGATTTGAGCGCCTCGCGGACGGCCTCGCCCAGATTGCCCCTGTAGAACCGCGAAATCCAGTGCGCGATGACCTCCGTGTCCGTCTCCGAGGCGAATTTGACCCCCTCGCTCTCAAGGATTTTCTTGACCGACACGTAGTTTTCGATGATTCCGTTGTGCACCACCGCGATCTTGCCGTCCGCCGAGAGGTGCGGGTGCGCGTTGGCCTCCGACGGCTCGCCGTGCGTGGCCCAGCGGGTGTGCGATACCCCCAGTATTCCATCCAATTCCGCTTTACGGGCCGCGGCCTTCTTCTCCAGTTCGGCTATTTTGCCCACGGATTTGACGGTAACTACCGCCCCGCCGCTCAAAACACTCACCCCCGCGCTGTCGTACCCCCTGTATTCAAGGCGCTTGAGCCCGTTTATGAGGATCGGCAGGGCCGGTTTGGATCCGATGTAGGCAACTATTCCGCACATTTTTAGATTCTGGTCCGTTCATTCTGATTAGTTGGTGATTTTCCGCTATGAAATAAAATAATATATGTTGGGGTACGGTGTCAACATTATGCCGATATTGGTGTTGAAAATGTACGGAGAATTATATACTTGATTACTCATAGTCAATATGGTATGATGTGAATTTTGGGCCGGGGGTGCGTAATTATCCGTATAATTCCCAAATTTGTTTGCGCGGCGGGCGTGCATATATTATATTATAGACCTTGCGGTAGATTTTTGTTTGCCGGCCGGCGATTGGGGGATGGGAGGTTCAAAATTAAGAATATCATTGCCATAATGTTTATATGCGCTATTGGGTTGGGCGTGCCTGTTAATGGGCAGGCCGGCGCGGCGCAGGTTGATGCCGCCGGCGCTAAAGTCATGGATAAGGCCGCCGGTACAGACAGTATACGTTCGGTTAAGGCCGCCGCCCCCGGTGTCCCTGAAGTTGATGATACCGCACACCACGGCGGCGATATTGATTCTGCCGCCATAGAGAGCCTTTTCGGCGCGTTCAGGCCGGATACGGCCAAAGACAGCGTAAGGGTGCTTCCCCCGTTTGTTGGCAGCTACCGTGTACTCGTAGCCCGCCCAACGTATGCGCTTTATGATGACGATGAGGCCGGCACCGAGTGGATTTCCGCAGCGGCGGAGGTTTACGTATGCTACAAGGTCGGTTCATTTCCGCGTACGTATGTGTTTACGGCTGAGGATGTGGACTACGTTTTGCCCGGCTCGCGCAGCTACGGCCGCATTCAGAGCCGCCAGCCTGTGGTGGACGCCGGCAGGCGGCTGGGGGCTACGCATATTATCTTTCAGGAGTACCAGCCCCAGAAGGATGACAGGGGGATGCGCCATGTGATGGAGCTTTACTGGATAGCGGAGGATACCGCGGTGGCGCGGCCTTCGGGCGCTGTAGCCTATTCATCATTTGAGAGAGGTTTGGACAGCCTCCTTTTGCATATCGCGGCGGCGATGGGTTCTGAAGCCGGCAATACCGCCGCGTTCAGGCAGACGGTTTGGGGCGGTGACCGTGGGGTTATAGAGGAGTTTGGGGATATTCTTGCGGAAGAGTACGAGTTTACCAAGGAGCGTTCTGCGGCTGTGTACTCCGGCGCCGGTGGGATTATTCGCAGGAACAGCGGGCTTGTGGGCGTGCAGTACGCTGCGGCGCAGCTTGCCGGGCGCGCGGGGGAGTACCGCCCAGCTATTGACCACATAAACGAAGTCATCGCAAAGTCCGGAAACTATCCCGCGCTGCAACTGCGCAAAGCCGGGTATTTGCGCGGCGCTGGCCGTTACCCTGATGCCGCCCGCGTTGTCAGGTCCGCCGCGATTGATTCTGCGCTCAAATCACCCGTGGCCATGGAGATGGCCCTTATACGGCAGGCTCAGGGCGACATTGAGGGCGCGCGCGCGGAGTATGACAGCGTTATAAGCAACGTGGAAGGGAACGGCATCACGTTCTTCAGGGCCGCCCTTTTGGCGCTGCAGTCTGATGATACTGCGGGGTGCGAGGCCTATATCAGGCGCGCGTCTGAGCGCGGGTTTACCTTTAGCGCAAACGAATACTACGCGCTCGGCGCCGCTTACGCCGCACTTAACGGTTACGGGGAGGCGGCTCTCAAATATTTCAGTATGAGCCTCGGCTCTTCGCACGACGAGAGGGCGTGGTTAGCCATAGCTGAAATCTGCAAGCGCCTTGGCGACAGGGAGCGGGAGGCCGGCATTTACGTGCAGCTGTTCAATAACAACATGGACGCGCACAGCGGCCTCCTCAAACTCGCCGCCGGCATATACGAGAGTATAGGGCGCGCGGATAAGGCCAAAGAGGCATATATCCTATTTTTGGACCGGGGGTTCAGCGACATGGAGGTATCCATGAGCCTCGCGCGCATACTGGCCGTACAGCGCGAGTGCCAGCAGCTGCGGGACATACTCTCTCCGTTCAGAGACGACCCCGCGATAGCGCAGATATTTTCGGACTGCGGCTTCAAGATGTTCGGCGTCCTCTCGGATGGCCAAAAAACCTCACCCGGTGTGCTTGCCATGCGCATCTCCGGCGGGGTGTCTGCGGTGGCCGGCATTCTGGTTGGCGTCAACTTCGACAGGTACGTAAAGTCTGAGGCGAGGAGGTACAGGGATTTCGGCGACCCGCTTTACCCCAAGGGTACAGATGCGGAATACTATGGCAAAGTTCAGGATATAAGGAAAAATATAGACGGCTACAAGCTCTACCGCAACCTGCTTTACGGGTTGGCGGGCGCGGGGGCCGGGCTGTTTACGGCGTCGTTCTATTTCTAACGCCGGCTGGTTGCGTGGCCGCTGCGGTAGTGTAATGTATAAGCTATTATCAATACTGTAGATAATGATGGTGACTTATCATAGTTTGATAAGAAAGGGAGGTTTAGTATGAGATATCGCAATGCAGTACTTTTTGCGGCGATTGGATTTGCGGCGCTGCTTTTGGCATCGTGTACGCAGGTCGACTTCAATAACCCGCTTGATCCCAAGGGTAACAATTACCTGTACGGTGACCCAAGGTGCGAAGCGGAAAAGATTGCGGATTCCGAAGAGGGCGCCGGGTTGTTCACAAATCCGAAACTTACGCCGGAAAAGGGAGAGCCTGAGTGCGAGGAGTGACGGGCCGGATTAACGCTTTAGTAAGCCGCCGTAAGTGGGGCTGGGATAAAGCCCGCAGGAGCCGGACCGGGCTTGTTGCGGCGCTGTTTGCCGTATTCAATTTCATTTCAACGGCGGCATTTGCTCAGAACACGGTTACGGATGTATCGGCTGCGGGGGTATGCGATACGTATATTCCTGTTACAGGCGTTACGCTTCTATCGGATGACGCGAAAGTCGGTATACCTTTTTCGCTTATGGGAGTGGTAATGCCTTCACACGCATCTGTCCGGGCAATAACGTGGAGCGTGGTTGATCCCGGAACTGCCGGCGCGGCCATCGAGAACGGGTACGCGCTTACCACGTCCGCAACCGGGAGTGTTACTGTAAGGGCTACCGTTGTTAGCGGAAGAGCGGTTGGTATTCCCTATGCGCAAGATTTCAAAATTACTGTAAAGAGAAATATCTTATCGGTAACAGAGATCATGGATGTGCCGGAAGAGGTGGTTGCGGGTTATGGTGTTCGGCATCCGCTCATGGGGACCGTTTTTCCCTCCTATGCGACTAATCGGTTAATAACGTGGAGTGTGGCGGATCCCGGAACTACCGGCGCCGGCGTCACCTGCTACAACACCGCCTACGAATCCGGCTGCGAGCTTATCGTGCCGTCGCCGGGGGTGGTAACAGTTATGGCTACGATTGTTGACGGTGAGGCCGAAGGTAAGGATTTCACACAAGAATTTGATATTGTGGTAAATCCGCCGCCTGAAACCGTTATTCCCGTAATACATATTGAGCTGTGGTCGTTCTCGGCCGATGCAGGCATACCGTTTACGCTTCCGTATACGCCTTATCCCATTGATGCTACTTATAAAGGAATACTATGGACAATATCAGNCCCCGGAACTACCGGGGCGCGTATCATAAATGGCCGCGAGCTGATAGCCTCGGCGCCGGGGACGGTTCATATTCAGGCATGTGTTACGGATGCGTCTGCCGGCCCGTCAGGCTATCCGGCTGGCGTCAACTGCATCAACTCTTTAAATTATCCCATTACGGTAAATCCGAAATATGTGGCTAATATCCCCATAGAACGTATCGAGGTGAGTTTGTATCGTGAAGATACGAGCTTAAGTGCGGGCTTGTACACCCATATTATCTGGACAGTTGTGCCTCCCAACGCTACGAATCAGTTAATATCGTGGAGCATAGAGAACGAGGGAACTACCGGCGCGATAATAGAAAACGGTAACGTGCTTAACGTGCGGCAGGGGGAGCAGTTTACGTCGGGTAAGTTTACGATTGTGGCCACGGTTATTGGCGGCGGAGATGAATACGGCGAGAGTAATTACCGCCATGAGATTAATTATGGGGTANCCCGGGCCGGCATTACAGTTAACGATTTGATTTACGACCTCTCCCCGGTTACCTACAACAGCCAACCGCAGGGGATTCTCGCGCCCGAAGCGCGGTGTGGCATTATACTTGGCGCTATTACAGTTAAGTACAACGGTGTGGAGGATGAACCGACTAACGCTGGAACATACGTTGTAACGGCGGATATTGCGGTGAGCGGGAATTATGACGCGACAGGCGGGCTGTTCCTCGGTGAATTTACGATTAAACGCAAACCGGTAACGACTACGATGTTTATGGTTGACAGCAAGCCATATGACGGTACAACCGCCGCGACAATGGATCGGAGGCCCATCTACGCCGAATCCGGCGTTGTGGGCGGCGATGAGGTTATACTGATAATGGCGGGCGGCGAGTTTGCGTCACCGAATGCCGGTAAGGGGATTCCTGTTACCGCGCGGTTATCGCTGGGCGGCAGGGATGCGGCGAACTATATGCTCGATACGTTGTCTGTATTGTTGACTGGAGACATCACCCCTAAGGAACTGACCATTCCCGGCGCGTACGTTGAGCCTAAAGAGTATGACGGCACGGTTCACGCCAGAATATTTGACAACGGTTTGGAGGGCGTTGTGCCCGGCGAAGAATCTGCGGTTACCCTCGAAATCATCAACGCCAGATTTGCGGCGCCCAATGCCTCCGATACGGGGATTCCTGTTACAGCGCAGATGGCTTTGACCGGCGCGGCGGCGGCAAACTATATACTCATCATACCCACCCTTACCGGTTATATCACACCCAAACCGTTACCGCCCCTTCCGCTCATTATGCCGCAAATCTACACCGGTCTGACGGTGATCCCCAAACTTAACATTATGGATGGAGCCGTAGCGCTGATACCGGGCGTGGACTATAAGGTGAGTGAATGCGTTAGCTGTGATGCGTTAGGGAGTACCGCGGCCGTTACGGTAATAGGAATAGGAAACTATAAAGACACACTCCCCTCAGCCGAATTCAGGATCGTGCGGGGCAGGGGCGCAAGACTCTTTATAGGCCCCAATCCGGCACTCAGCAGAGCGGAAGCCGCAGAATTCTACTGGCAGGGGCATAATTTCGGGACAAGCGTCTTGTACATTTACGACAAGGCGGGCAATATCATAAAAGAGATTGACATACGCGATGACCGCCCTATAGATGATGTATCACGCGATTATGACGCGCGCTCCGTGGGTAAATGGGATTTGACAAATACCAAAGGGCGGTACGTGGCGGCAGGAACGTATCTTATTAAAGGGGTACTCGTAACCGCAGACGGCACACGTGAGGGGAAACGTGAGAAGATATCGCAGCTTATCGGTGTGAGATGATTACCGTCAGCCCGGAACGCCGCGAAATCCGAACCGCCATACACAAAGGCGAGTTCTGGAAGCCCTGCCCGGGGACTTCGGACGACTACCTCTGCTGCGGGTACCAGATACTTACGCCTATGACCGGGTGCGGGATGTATTGCTGCTACTGCGTGCTGCAGGTCTATTTCGATAATCAATATCAAACCGTCTTCGAGAATCTTTGCGACCTTGAGGCCGAGGTCCGGCGCAAGATGGAATCCTGCCCTGATTTTCAAAAACACGTTGTAAGGATAGGGACGGGGGAGTTCGGGGATTCGCTGTTTCTGGAGAATAAACTGGGATTATCCAAAAAAATCGCGGATATACTTGACCGGTACGACAATGTCCTCGTAGAATTCAAGACAAAGAGCGTTAATGTATCTACCCTCGATCAAATAAAAAATCCCCGTAAAGCGGTAATCGGCTTTTCGATGAATACGGAACGGATGGTCAATCAGCTCGAACGGGGTACAGCCCCGGTCATCGAACGGCTAAAGGCTGCGCGGCGGTGCGCGGATATGGGGTTCAGCGTGGCGTTTCATTTCGACCCCATCGTCTGGTATGACGGTTGGGAAGGGGAGTACCGCAGCGCGGTATCCATGATATACGACTTCATTGACGATCCCCGCAAAATCGCGTGGTGCAGCATGGGGGGATTCCGCTGTATGCCGTCCCTCAAAAGTGCGCTGCGCGGGGCTGGGATGGACCTGCCGCTGTTTGCGGGGGAGATGATAACAGGGGCCGACGGAAAGCTGCGTTATCCACGCACGTTACGCGTTGATTTTTATAGGGTTATGGATGATCAGTTCAAGCGGCATCACAACAACGCGCCGCTCTATTTGTGCATGGAGAGCCGCGAGGTCTGGGAGGAGTGCGGGATGTACGGGAGGCTGTTGTCAATCCCCGGTATATATAATGAAAATGACGCGCTGGCACGCTTTCTCGACGCGCGCGCGGAAAGTATATTATATACATGAACAATACGCCGCCAGACCACCCGTTCAGCAGGTTAGAGATGCTTGCAGGCCCCGAATGCCTCAAGGCGCTGGCCGGCGTCAAAGTCATCCTGTTCGGCGTTGGCGGTGTGGGGAGCTGGTGCGCGGAGGCGCTGGTGCGGTCGGGGATATGCAGGTTGACAATTGTTGACTCCGATGACGTCAGCGTTACGAACATCAACCGGCAGCTGCCGGCGACGTCAACATCAATCGGTCAACCCAAAGTGGAGGTGATGGGCCGGCGGCTGCGGGATATTAATCCCGATGCGGAGATTACCGTCATGCAGCGTCAATACAGTTGGGAGGTTAAGGATGAATTTGACTTGGGCTCGTATGACTATGTGATCGACGCGATCGACAGCCTGTCGTGCAAGGTGGAGCTGATAATAAACGCCGGTGCAGCCGGAACGACGCTGTTCTCGGCGCTGGGGGCCGCCTGCAAGATGGACCCTACCCTGATAAAAACGAGCTCGATCTGGAAAACCGACAAGTGCAAATTAGGCCGGTTCGTCCGCAAAAGGCTGAGGCGGCGTGGGTTTAACGGTGATTTTTTGTGCGTTTGGAGCGACGAAGAGTCTTACGTCCCCACGAACAAAAGCGTAAACGGCTCGCTGGTACACGTAACCGGGGNGTTCGGGTTTGTGTTGGCCGGGCTTGTGGTGCGGGATGTTGTCGCCAAAACTGCTGTCATTCTGCCCTCGGAGTGATAAATCTTACGCGGGTGTATGGAGACGCCGGCTATCGGCATATAAGCGTTTTTTATGGTATAAGATGCGCGGGAAAAAATTATTTTTATGATTGTTTATATTGCGAAGGGGAGCCTGGGTATGGGTGGGATTAAGATCGGAAAGTTGGAATTGGGTGCGGTTCCGCGTGTCGTTGGGATTATTGACGGGCCAATGAAGCCGGCACCGCTTGAGCGGTTTGCCGGGCGCGGGGTTGATATCTTTGAGGTGCGGGCTGATCTGTTTGACAGTTCCGTTGATGGGGTAATTGATTATATCAGGGATATCCGAAAATCAATACCAGCGCCGCTTATAGGGACATTCCGGGAGACTGATTCTAACCGTGCGAATCGCGCCGCCGGGTTAGTGTCGCTGGCAATGTATGTTGACTGCGTGGATGTTGAATTGGGGATGCCAAAGTGGCGGGAAGTCGTTGATGCCGTACCCGAATCAACGCTTGTTATGGTCTCCGAGCACGATTTTAACGGCACGCCTGACCTGGCGGGGCTTGACGATATCGTTAAGCGGTCGCTGGATCAGGGCGCGGATATCGTTAAAATTGCTGTGATGGCGAATTGCCCCTCCGATGTAACACGCTTATTGAGATTTACCGAAGATTGCGCTGCACCGCTTGTCACCATGGCTATGGGTGATGCCGGCGCGGTAAGCCGTATTATCGCCCCGCAGTTCGGATCGTTGTTTTCGTACGGGTATCTGAACACGCCGCTCGTCCCCGGCCAGTTATCCGCCGAAGAGATAATCATCGCGATGAAGCAGTATTTTCCGGCGCGTGTTAAATAATCGGTTGTTGATTATAGTCCCACAATTAAATATTACAGCTGTGCCTGCGGTGCCGGTATAATATTTAATCGTGGCTTCAATAATTGTTTTTCATCCTTATAGCGGGAGAATTTCTCTGCCTTGCCGGCGAGAATTGGTCGACAAACTGGATCATGTGCCAGTCGTCGAAGCTGAACCCTATCGAGAACATAAACCGGTGCCCGCCCAGCGTGATTTTCCTGTTGTCAACAAATGTTTCCGGCGCGGCCCTGTCTGCGCCGTAATCCCACCGGAATTTGACAGCCAGCGGATAGTTATTGAATGACAGCGCCTCAAGCCTCACTTCCGCGCCGTATGCGAATATCCAGTCTTCCCTGTTGAATTTAAGCGCGTCCGCAGGGTTGTCGAACCCCGCACCGGCGCTCAGGTTCAGTGCGCCGTAGAGTTGGTCGAAATACAGGAATCCTGATTTTTTATCAATCCGCCCCGGCCACAGCGGGAACCTGTACGAAAGTTCACCCGCCAGCACCGCCCTGCCCGTTACAAGCAACGTGTCCTGTTTAATCCTCGTCGTGTCGCCGAACTCGTTTATCTTCTCTTTCATAGTGTAGTAGATGTGCGAGTATCCGGGAACGATTGCCGCCGGCAGGTAGAACGACGGCAGGTTTTGGCTGCTGCCTATGGGTTTTACGTACGATCCGTTGAAGGCGAGGTGGACATCGTGTTTATCGTAGAAGAGTGACGGTATGCCGAGCAGCAGGCGCCCGTCTGCCTGATGGAAGAGGTAATCGTCGTACTGCTCTTTGAGGGTTGATGATTCGGTAGAGAAGCTGTTTTCCTCTTGCAGCGAGTGCTGGCTCCACAGATTGTATTGCAGCTTCGCGGCCAGGCCCGTGGGGGATATGTTTGCGCGTGAGTTTCTCGCCTGCGCGGCGAGCCATGCCATCGCGCCGATTCTTTGCCCCTTGCTCAGGTTGTACGTGAATACGCCAAGGCCGTCCGTTTCCTCCAGGTCAAGCGCAATATCGTACCGGTCGAGGCCCACGAAGAGCTGCCCCCATATTCCGGGCAGAATGGGGTGGGACGCGCTTATCAGCAGGTTTGTCAGCTGCATCTTGTACGGCAGCACCATAGTGGTGTCAGACGACTCCTCGTAGAACCAGTCCTCATCGGCGATGCCGCGTACCATTACCTCAGCGTCTATTGTTACCGGCAGCATTTTTGACGTGAGGAATACCCCGGCGTCGTAGCTGGCGTAGGGGCTTATGAGGCCCTTGTCGAAGTCTATGAAGCTTCCTATGCGCGCGAGGTCTACGAGCAGGAACGCGCCGCCCTCATTGCCGACGCCGGCCCACGCCAGCGGGTCCATGAAGTTCACGACCAAGCCGCCCTTAACATGCGTGATGCCCTTGGTCTCGTCGTTTTCGCTTGTTACAAGCTGTTCGGCTATAAGAGTGGGTATGAATAGCCACTGCCTCGGAAGGGCGCTGTACTTCAGGCGGTTTGACAGGGGGGTAGAGTACTTCTCAATCTCTCTGCCAGGCCGTGGGATCACCGCTTCGTCCCTGTCAACAGTTGTCGCCTTGAGGACTTTCATCGTATCTATAAGATAGATGCCGTAGCCGTCCTTATCATATCCGGTATAGGCGAGTTTTTTGTTATCGCTGCAGACAGCAGGGTGGAACGCGCCGCCGGAGACGTTTGTGAGGCGCTCGATTTTCCCCGAATCGAATATGTACCGGTATACGTTGAATATCCCCGTTTCGTTGGACGAGAAGTAGAGGTTAGAGCCGTCTTTATTGAAAGACGGGTTACGCTGGTCGTACTCTTCGGTATTGTTGACAATAGAGAAAGTGCGCTGCAGCGTATCGTAGATGCCGATCTTACGGTTTCTCCCGTCAATATAATCAACAGCAATACTGTTGCCGTCTGGCGACCACGCGAGCGAGAATATCGCGCCGAAACTTGTCGCCTCGGTGCCTTCCGGCATCGCGGTGCTTCTGTAGAACTCGTCGGTTGAGCCGGCTCTGGGGTAGACTATGCGCATCTCTTTGCCGGAGGTATCGGTGATTGCGAGGAAGAACCTGTCGAACTTCCTCACCGCGCAGGCGAGCTTATCCCCCGCCGGCGAGAACGAGGCGGCAAATACGCTTTTTCTTTCGGTAACCTGCTTTTCGGTATTTTTGGCAAAGAACTTTGGCTTTTCCGGCGGCAAATTATCAATAAAAAGATCAATAGTCTTCTGCCCGCCCCGCTTAGGCTCCTGTACCGATTTGTGCGAATTTGCGCTGACATACGCGATTTTTCCGCTTGGCGCGTGTATGTCGAAATCGCTGCGTACCGGCATTTCATACTTGATTTTTTTGCTCTGCGCTACGGTATCGGCCAGATTGTACGAGTAGAGGTCGCGGAACGAGTAGTCGTTTTCGGCGTTGGAGACGAAATAGACCTTTTTGTTGTCGGGCGAGAACATCGGGTACAGGTTATCGTACCCCATGTCGTTTATTTTGCGCCCGTAAACCTGCTCGCCTATGGCCGTGAGCTGCGCGCGGTACTTCCGCTTCAGCGTCTCCTGCCAGTCCTCGTACAGCTGTTTGGCGGATATCCCCAGCACCGCCTTTACGGAGCCGTCGAAACTGAGCCGGCCTACCCTCGCGTTTTCGCGCAGTATGGAGACTATCTTGTCGTACCCGTATGTCTCCGAGATGTACATCACCAAAGAGAACCCGTGGTTGTACGTCTTTTCAAAATCATCCCCCCTGCCTGCGAAGACCTGCATATTCGGCCACGAGAGCATATTCCCGCTGAGCGTAAGCGTGCGCAAAATCATATCGCGGTGGCTGTCCCACGAGTCCGCCCCGCGGCGGCTGCTCTCGTACTGGGCAATGCCCTCCAGGAACCATATCGGCATCGTCTCGGAGGGAAAGACGTGTATCGCGTCAATGCGCGTGCCGGAGTTTGGATGTGTAGCGTAGCCGAACTGGACTTGGGAGACGCGGGGCGCGAATTTGAACCCCGTCCATATAGATACTACGTGCGCGTACTCGTGGGCTATCACATCGTCGAACCAGTCGGAGCTGCCGCGCAGGTTGAACTCGTAGTCGTGCACGCCTATGTAGAGAAAATTGAAGTTTGAATAGGCGAAGGCGTCGGGGATTTCGCTCTCGTAAAGCACCACGTCCGTTTTTGGGGGCAAAACGATGTGGTACGTCTCCGAGTAGATTTGATAAAGCTGCTCCAGTTTATTCGCCACGCGCGGGGTCAGGTGTTCGAGGCCGCGGTGGTAGTGTATGCGGAAGTTCGGCGATTCTACGGTGTAGTGCTTCTGCCCGTATGCGTTGTGCTTCTTGGCGGATTGGGCGTTGGCGGACAGTACTGACAGCAGGACTATAATCAGCGGGAATATAAATGTTTTCATTATAAGGGACAGCCGGCGGTACATTGCTGACCCTGCGAAATTCGGTATTGTTGAGCCTGCTCGTATCTTCATTGATCCCGTACCTGATTTTGTTGATGGTGTAAGCTCCGCGCCGTCAATTTCACAGTTGATTACGCCGGTGCCGCCCATTTTATTTTACAACCGCCATCTTCCACATTTTAGTGTACTTCTTTCCCTTTATGGTCGCTTCCATACGGCAGCGGTATATGCCCGGCCCGTATTTGCGCAGCTCTACCCTCAGCTCGTTCCAGTCCGGGAAGTCGCCGCGGAGGTTTGTGAAGGTGTCCATGCGCCTGCCCGTTATAGACTGTATGTCGAGCCGCACATTCGTTGCCTTATCGCTGAAGCGGTATTTGAACGTGGTGTACGGAATGTCCTTTGCCGTAGGGTTCGGGTAGTTCCAGAACTCTATGGGTTGTTTTTGGGCGATAATCTCCCCGGCTGCCGGCGGCGGCCCGCCGTAGGCAAACGAGCGCGCGGCGTCGAAACCGTTTTGGGGCCAGTAGAGTGAGTCGGACGCCATGCCGTTTAGTTTCCAGCGGTAGACCATGCCGTCGCTCGCTACGGCGAAGAGGTCGGGTATGGCGCCCTGCGCCGTGCGGTGGACTAACGGCGATGTGGTGACGGGCGCTCCGGCGGAGAGCGGCCAGCGTGACTGCGGCACCGCCCACGACGGCATCTTCTCAAGAGGCCTCGCGGCATTGCCGGTCAGCGCGTCAACAAAACCGCCGGGCATTATGATCGGCGATATCAGCGAGTCGCCGATTGTCAGTATGGTGTCGATAAGCGACGCGCTGAGGTCCCACAGGCTGTCGAGCGTGCCGTCGCTGCGGCGGAACGTAACCACGCCGTTATCCTTGTTTGCGGCCTCAATCTTTGTGAACTCAAATGTCACCCGCTCGCCGGTGGGGGATGAGAAGAGTACCAGCGGCTGATTATTTTTATCCATAGATACCACAATGGGCGACGTGGCAACGGCGCCGCGCTGGTACCAGTACCGGGTATCAAGATACGCCGGCCACCTGCTCAACAGCGCGCCCCTGCGGTTAAGCGCGTATATGCCGCCTATCCCGCCTACAACGATGTCCAAGGCCCCGTCGCGGTTGATGTCGGCGAGGGCGGGGGCGGAACGGTTCATGGGGTAACGGCTGCGCTCGGCGCTGTTTTTCGGGTCAATGTAGCGGTAGTAGGAGCTCGCCCAGTCGTTTGGCACCGCGTTCCAGCCGTTGGCCAGTTTCAATTCCCGCGTGTAAACCCATATGCCCTGCTTGCCGTCGGATATTACTATCTCGCTTGTCGCTGTGTCGCCGTCCATATCGCCGGTTACTATGGAGAATGGCGCTATGCCGTTTTGGACTTTTACAGACGCGGTGATTTGCGCGCCTCTTATTATTGATAATGTGCCGTCGCCCTGTATGGCGGCAAACGTGCCCGCGCTGTCCCTTAACATGGCAATGGCGTTTACCGTATCGGTTGATTTGAGTTGTATCGTATCGCGTTTTGTGCCGTTTACGCCGGTGATGATTTTGCCGTCGGCCAATCCGACCGCCCAGACGTTATCGCCAATCCCGCATACATAGCTCGTTGGCGCGGCCGGCAGGGGGACGGTTGATTTATCATTAGCGTTGATTGATTCGTATATGTATAGATTGTACTGATTCGGAACGGTTGACGGGATGAATATGCGGTTGTTTATCGCCGTGGGGAACGTGTACGCGCCGGGGATGCTGTCGAAATAGGTTACGCTGACGGTTGAATCGACAGTTTTTCCCATATAATCGACAAAATTCACCGCTGCTGATTTATCCCCGTAAGACTGCTGCCTGCTTCCGTTGACGGAATAGAGGTACAGTCTTCCCAACTGGCTCAAGACAGCGAGTACCGTATCCTTGTTTGTTGACGACAGCTCGAATTCGGTTATCAGCGGGTCAAAAAATCTCCCCTGCAAAGTATCTTTTGTCAACGGGTCCACAACTTTCTCCGGCGCGGCCCGTCTTGGCCATCCCTGTACTATATGATCGTACTTTACATCAATCAAAAAAGCTTCATCGGAAAAATTGATAACAGTATCAACAAAATCTTTCTCGGCCTTGAGCTTACGTTCCTGCCTCGGCGATGTTGATGCCGCCGTAATATTAATATTCAAGTACGAGTGCCCGCCGTCGTTCGAGCGGGTTGACGGGCGGGTGTACGGGCCGAAACCGGATATATCCGCCGGCGCCTTGCCCCTGCGTAATTTTCTGTGTGGGAATACGTCTTCCGCGCCGCCGTAGTCGAAGAAGGGCTGGTTGAATGCGTCCACAAACATTACTCCCAAGTCGCTTATTCCGTCGGCCTCGACCAACCGCACCCCTCTGTATGCAGAGTCGGCGTTTACGAGGTTGTGCGCCAGCATTTGGCGGATTACCCGCTCGTCAATGTGCCAGACCAGTACGCCGGACGCGGGCAGGCTGACATCGTTATTTTTCGCTTCGAGGATTACGCGGGAGCTGCCAGACAGTTCCCTGACATTTGCCTGGATGTTGACGTTGTACGGGTACGCGCTGATAAGCGTCTTGCCGTCGTCATCGTAATTGAAGATATCTATGTTCCCCGATAAATTACGCTGCCTGTTTTCGATTAAGTAGTATTCGTTATTGTTGATGGGTATCAGCAAGATTGTCGTATCGTTACCCGTATTGATACCTGAACCGTCTCCGTCAAGCACCGATGTCAGCGCCTTGACGCGGTGCTGTCCGCCAGCGCCCGCTACTACCGGCCTGTCCCATCCCATAAACGCCCGCACCCACGCGCTGGGGTATGGGGGTATGAACCCTTGCCCGGCGGAGTACCCCGCGTAGTCCATTATGCAGAACGCGCCTATAGCCGGCACACCGCTCCATACCGAGTGGAGGTCGGGGATGCCTAACTGGCGGGCTAACTGGTTTACGATAATGCCCTGTATGCCCCAGTTGAGGCCGTCCTGATTTGATGTTTCCGGCGCCATCATCACTTCGTCTATTACGATGCTCTGGCCCTGGCTGCCCGTTACGGTGATTCCCACCGTGTCAAGCCCCAGCGTATCCATGAAATCTTTAAAGAAGATTCGGTCGATAAAAGTGTCCGGCAGGTCCGATGGGGAGTCCGCCGCGCCTGACCCGCCCGCCCCGCCGTCAATCATGTAAGACGCGCCGGCGTGGAGTATCAGCACCACGGTTTTGCGCCCGGTGGCCGCGTCTCTCAATATCCCTGATTCGTCCACACGTAAATTTCTAAAAGGGGAATCGGCCGCTCTGTCCGCAATATTAATGGCGTCCCTTACGAACATCATCAGCCCATACGTTTTTCTCGCCCAGTATTGGTCGGTCGTCTCCTTTTTTCTGTTCATCCATCCCGGTGAGTAATACGTCATGGGGTGGGGGAGACGGTAGCCGATCTCGCCGCTGCCTGCCGGGTATATGGAGTAGCCGAGCGTTAAGTTTCCGCGTGAGACTTTGTTGTAGTAATTCTTAATCGCTGTGAGCTGGTGCGCGAAGTAGAGGGAGTCGTGCAGCAGGTTGTCGAACCAGTAGACGGTATCCTGCTGGTAGAACCGCTGCTCCTTTACATCCCCGCGCATACCGAACCGACCGTTACCGGTTGTGAGCGTGGAGGTATCGATCTCAAACTCGATGCGTATGGCGATGACGTGCACGGTGTCTTTGCCGCCGGTAAAGTTGATTGACCACTGGTGGCTGCGCGCGGTTTCAACTATCTCTTTGGCAGACACGCTTTTTTGCAGCATGGCGCGGACATTCTTCTGCGGCCCGGCCTGCGCGCTTGCTAAGGTGATGGACAGTATTACAAACAGTCCGCAGATATAAAAAAATCTTTTTGTCATCTACAACCGTACTTTCCGAACCCGTTGACGATATGGCATCATCACCGTGAATTAAAATCATTATGCAGGGACGGATATATCAGGCCGTCCGCAATTAACAATGTAATGCAGAGCGATTGTCACCAACTTGCCCGCAATCGCAAATAACAGATATCACAGCCCAAACAGGAACGAGATTCTCCACTGTCCGTCGCGCGCACCCGCAGAGCCCTCTTTCTCCGGGTTTATTGCCCTCAACACCCCGCCCATAAACCCTGGCGGCGAGTAGATGTAGGAGAAGTCGAAATTCATATTCGCGTATTTTACGCCCACGCCCATCGTCAACTCGTACCGCTCGCCCAAATAGTCGCCCATGAACCCAAGGCGCAGGCCCATAAAGTCGGCGTATATGTACTCCGCGCCGAGTGAGACTATTATCTCCTGTATCTGCTCCTTGGCGGGGCGGTCATCATTCAGCATACCGGTCCACAGCGCGACCCAGAACGGATCGGGCTTTTTGTTGTCGTACGCCCTTACCACCTCGCGGTAGGCGTCGGCCACAAGCGTCAGTTCGTGGAACGGCGTATGTACCGGTTTGTACGCGAGGCCCAGACGCAGCGAGAACGGTATGGGGTCGGCCTCCTCCGGCGTTATATAATAGATAGAGGGGCCCATATTCTGGAGCATGAAACCCACATCGAACCGTTCGATGAAGAGGTTCCGCTTGAGCATACCCGCGTCTATCGCGAACGTGTGCCCTATGCCGCCATCGGCCGGGTCGAGCACGCTGCATACATACTTGGCGTTGACGCCGACCGACAGGTCCTCCCTGAGTGGCACACCGTAAGAGAGCCCGAACACGCCCTCCCACGACCGCGAGCGCCCAAGGTATGTCTCCAATTCGTCCCAGCGCTCGTTGTCGCCCATATTTATGAAGTTCATGGAAAGCCCGATAGTGCCCCAGTCTTCGGTGGGTATGACGATGGCCGGGAACGCGTGCCACATATCAGACATCTTGAGCGCTGGGAGAACCTGCTCGTAGAAGAGCAGCACCTGCGTCTCGGCGTGGGCGTATTGGTGCATCACGACGTCGGTGGCAACCCACATATCCTTGCCGCAGGCCGCTATGGCGCGGATGTTGTCGTCCTTAAGCGCGTTTTTGGAGTGGTACGTTTTCCATTCGGGCGTAGAGACCGGCTTGCCGTCGGGGCCCGTTTTCGTTTTACCCGCCTTGTGCGTGATGATGCCCTTGTTGGTGCCTATCCACATAGCGCCGTTGCTCTGCTCTGCGAACGAGTAGACGACCGAGCCGGGGAAGCGGTAGCGCATCCAGTTGCGCGCGCCGGGGGAGTAGATGGTAATGCCGTTTTCGCCGCCGATCCACAGGCGGCCCTTAGTGTCTGCGAGGAGCGCGGTAACGCCCGACGAGAGCAGTCCGGAAGAGGTGTCGAATACATCGGTAACGCGGCCTGTTGCTGCATTTAACCTGACAAGCCCGTCGCGCGGGGTGCCGGCGAAAAGCTGCTCGTTGCCGACAAACGCGACAGATGTTATGTACGAGTCGGGGAGCGCCCCTTCGGCATCGGAACTTGTGTTGAGCTCCATGCTGCCGTCAGAATTAATCAGCACGAACCCGGCCTCGGTGCCTACCGCCGCCTTGCCGTTTGGCGATACGCTTATCGCGGTGATCCTCTCGGCGTTGGGCGGAAAGCTGTCGTCCATTTCAAAGCGCTTCCNCCTGCCGTTGTGGTACTGCCACAGCCCTTTGACCGTACCCACCCACAACCGCTCGGAGGCGTCTAAATGCATGGCGGTTACCGTGTCGCGTATAGCTATGGTAAAGGGGATGGAAAGCTCTGTAAGCTGGTCGATCCCACGGTCGCCGGTTTCGAGGATTGTTACGATTTTATCCGCCAGAGAGTTCCGGGCTTCGGCAGGCATGGCGGGCGGCAGGATTTTCTCCGCGATATGGCTGACCACGGCCTCGTTGGGGGTCAAAAGGATGAGCATCTTCGCGTAAATTTCGGGGTTGAACGGAACGATTTTGTCAGCCGGCGCGTCTGTTTCCGTCAATGCCGGGTGATCATTATCATCTGCAATTTCCTCAACTTTTTCATCATCGGCGTCAGCCTCAGCTGTTTGATGGTGAGCTTCAGCATCCGCCGCGCCTTCAGCTTTTTGATGTTCGGCATCCTTCGCGTCTTTATCCTTTGCCCCTTTAGCTTTGTGGTGATCTTTGGCGTTCGCCCCGGCTTTTGCGGCCTCCTCGGCTTCCCTGGCTTTTTCTTCCGCGATCCTCGCCTCTTCGGCCTTTCTTCTGGATTCTTCGGCGATTCTTGCCTCTTCGGCGATCCTCGCGTCCTCAATCTTTTTAGCTGCCTCGGCCTTTCTTGTTTCCTCGCCCGATATCATTGCGGATATAGCTTTCTCCAAGCCGTAGGCATCCTCGGTCAACAGGGCTACGAGCAGGTTGTACCGCACCATCCCCAGTTTGTTCTCTTTGCGTATCTCCCAAATAGCCTCGTCCACAAGTTCCCTATTGTCGGTCGCGAAGTACCTTTGCGCAACTGCCCGGATAGATTCGTTCTCTTCGGGCAGGTATGTCTCGCCCTTTTCCCATATCTTCCCGTTGAACCGCGATATCCCGGAGTGCGACCCGGCCCACACATATGCGCGCGCGCCGAACTCGGTAGCCGATCTCGCCGTTACCGCAGTGAAGGCGCTGCCGGCCATATGTGTTTTCCACGAGAGCGTGAGCGGCGACTGGCCGAGGCCCGCAGGGTTGTAGAATATGGCGTTGGCGTCGTCGGCCAGCCCGGTGAACGCCTCGCCCATAGCCGTCGGGCGCGCGCCCACGGGGAAGACGAGGGTAGGTACGGCGGATTGCCCGCTGGCTGCGGCGTCTCTCGCCATAAACAGGCAGAGCGCGGCGACAACAATGGTCTTGACAGATGAACGCTTGTACATATTTGACATTTTCAACCTCTCGCCTTCGCAGGCGCGGATAATGATACTACTGTTGTCCATTCGGGCAGTTCCGGCTCAACGCCCCCCTCCAAAAACGGGAGCATCCCCACCAATACCGTTTCCCTCAGCTTGCTCTCGCTGCCCTGATGCGCGGTAAGCGAGCAGGTACACCCCAAATGCAGGGGCGGTATTATCTGCGGGTTCTTGAAAATCTCCTCCCGCGTTACAAAATTCCCCTTTGTAATAACGCCGGAACACACCGGGCACGGCGCAGGAAAATCGTAGTAATAGAACACCACGCCGCTCCTGTCACCCGTCTCTATCTCCCGCAGGTTCGCCTCCGTCTGCACTTTCCAGTGCTTTATAAGCGCGGTGCGGGCGGCGGCCTCTATGGGTACGCCGTTTATGTCTGCGGTTACCCTGTCCAAATAGGCCCGTATCTCCGCTTCAACCGGCCTCAGCGCAGCCAAATCTTCACGGGGGCTCTTGCGGACGATTGAGTATATGCCGCTCATGTGTATGATAGGCGCCCGCTCGCCCGAATCGTCCGTATAGCGCGGCTCCTTCTTGCCTACCGCAAACTTCAGCGAGACAAGGATCAGCACTATCAGCACGGCGAGAATTATCAAAACCGTCGTCATAAAAAATCAAAACCCCGTTAATTGCATTTTTTCGATGTTACAACGGGAGGCAAAATGCCCGTCCCTGCATAAATTATATAATTACAATTAAATGTGCCGCCTCTTTTCCGATACAGGCGGATGGCTGCGAGGGCCGCCCCCTGCGCGTCATTACGCCCTGCAACACCTGTCAACATCAATACATAAATAATATCCCCTACAGCTTCATGTTATTGACAATTTCCCTGCCGAACTGCGAGCACGACACGCACTCCGCGTTATCCATCAGCCGGGCGAAATCGTACGTAACCTTCTTTGAGGCGATGGCGCCCTCGATGCCGTTTATCACCATGTCCGCCGCCTCTGCCCACCCCATGTACCGCAGCATCATCTCGCCGGAAAGTATCACCGACGAGGGGTTGACCTTGTCCTGATTGGCGTATTTTGGCGCGGTCCCGTGGGTCGCCTCGAATATGGCATGTCCCGTCAGGTAGTTGATATTCGCCCCAGGGGCGATGCCGATGCCGCCCACCTGCGCCGCCAGCGCGTCGCTGATGTAGTCGCCGTTGAGGTTCATCGTGGCCACCACGTCGAACTCCTCCGCCCGCGTAAGCGCCTGCTGGAAGAAAATGTCGGCGATGGCGTCCTTTATCAGAATCTTCCCCGCGTCCGGCTTGCCGCCGCAATCGTCCCAGCTGACAGTCCTGTCGCCGTACTCCCGCTTTGCCAGCTCGTACCCCCACTGCCGAAACGCGCCCTCCGTGAATTTTTGGATGTTGCCCTTGTGCACAAGCGTAACGCTCTTGCGCTTGTTGTGGATGGCGTACTCTATGGCGGCCCGGATGAGGCGCTCGGACCCGCTTTTGGAGATCGGCTTGATCCCTATGCCGGAATCCTCGCGGATCGCCCAGCCGAACTCGTCCTTGAGGAACGCCAGCAGCTTGGCCGCCTTGTCGCTGCCCATCTCCAGTTCCTTGCCGGAGTATACATCCTCGGTATTTTCCCTGAAAATGACCATATCGCACTTCTCCGGCGCCTTAACGGGGGAGGGTACGCCGGGGAAATAGTGCACCGGGCGCAGGCAGACGTACAGGTCCAAAATCTGCCGCAACGCCACGTTGAGCGAGCGTATCCCGCCGCCGACCGGGGTCGTAAGCGGCCCCTTAAGCCCCAAAAGGTATTCCTTGAACACCTCGATTGTCTCGTCGGGGAGCCAGCTGCCGGTGGCGTCAAACGCCTTCTGCCCGGCCAGAACCTCCTTCCACTCGATCTTCCGCCCGCCGCCGTAGGCCTTATCCACCGCAGCGTCCAGCACATATTGGGACGCCCGCCATATATCCGGCCCGGTCCCGTCGCCCTCTATATAAGGAATAATAGGGTTATCGGGCACCGTAAGACACCCGCCCGCCATCCGTACCTTTTCCGCCGCCATAACGCCCGTTTCCTGTTCATTGATATTTAAAGGGAGTACCCTGCATCTTTATAATATATATTATTACCATATCGGATAACAAATTTATTTATCGGCACCTGAGATTGGGGCCCAAAAGATTAAAAAATCCCCGCCGGGCGGCGCGGCATAATGTATATTTAATTTCATAGCAAAATAAACCCTGATTCGAAAGGCGGGTTGGTACTATGCGGCATTTATATCTATTGTTTACGGCTGTTGTCATATCGGCCTTTATGATGTTCGTTTCCTCCTGCGGCGGCGACAGCGGCAATAACTCGCCCGGCGACGGGCCTGACGTGCCTGATATTACCGAGATCAATATTGACATGGTTTTGGTCCACGGCGGGACGTTTATCATGGGGTGCACTCCGGAACAGGGGGACCCATGCATCGAGGGCTCTTTCGAGGCCACGCTGGATGACTACTACATAGGCAAATACGAGGTGACGCAGGGACTGTGGAAGCAGGTGATGGGAGATTATAACATGAGCGCTTACCTGGAAATAAGAGACGATCATCCTGTAGAGAACGTTTCGTGGAATGCCGCGCAGGGGTTCATAGCCAATCTGAACGAGCAGACAGGCAAGAGCTACCGCCTGCCTACGGAGGCCGAGTGGGAGTTCGCGGCGCGGGGCGGGGAGCAGGGGCAGTACAAGTTTCCAGGCAGCAACAATATTGATCAGGTGGCCTGGCACAAGGGCAGCGGCATTAATTTGCCGCAGCCGATTGGCGGCAAGGCGCCCAACGGCCTTGGGTTGTACGATATGGCCGGCAACGTGGCCGAGTGGATTTATGACTGGGACGATGTGTACACCAATGAGCCGCAGACTAACCCTACCGGCCCGGCGTCTGGTGTTTCCCGCGGCCACCGCGGCGGTGCGTGGTACTACCCGGAGAACATGTGCCGGATATCATACCGGAACATGGCCCGCCCGGAAAACAAGTATGATTTCTTAGGGTTTAGGCTGGTGCACGGCAGCCCGATGTAGAAGTTTGGGGTGCGGGTCCGACGGCAAAATTGCCTTCGGCAGAAAATTTGATATTACGTGTTGACATTTGCCGTGCCGTGATTTATTTTATGGGTACTGATTGCGGGAGTAACTCAATGGTAGAGTGCAACCTTCCCAAGGTTGAGGTTGCGGGTTCGATCCCCGTCTCCCGCTTTTTTAGTTTGTCGCCCGCACAAGGCATTGCGGCGGCGCCCCTGTAAATCATCACTCTAAAACAGTCCCAGATACCATTGCAGCAGCGGGTCGCCGAAGAACAGCGCCACCGCCGTGCCGGCGCCCAGAAACGGCCCGAACGGGATGCGGTGCTCGTCGCCCAGTTTCTTTAAGAGGATCATCACTCCCCCCGCGACGGAACCGAGCAGCGCGCCGAACGCTATGCCGAGCAGGGCGGCCTGAGCGCCGAACAGCGCGCCGAACCACGCCATCAGCTTAACGTCGCCCATACCCATCGCGTCGCCCTTCTTGAGCAAATATGTACCTATAACCCCCATCAAAAAGAGCGACCCGCCGCCGGCGAGCAGGCCCAGCAGGGATTGAATGGGGGAGAGGCCGCCCGGTATAAACGCCGCCCCAAGCGACAGCGCCAGAAACACGAGCGTGAAGCGGTCGGGTATTATGTAGTGGCGGATATCTATAACCGCGATGGGGATCAGCAAAACCAACGAGGCAAGCTGCAGGGCGGGGACGATATTCATGTACCACGGCTGCCGTATCGTTATATCCAGCAGAATCCAGAATCCCACCAGCGCGGCGGCGGTCAATACCTCTACAAGCGGGTAAATTGGCGAAATCCGTACCTTACAGTAGCGGCATTTGCCTCCAAGGATCAGGTAGCTTACGACCGGGATGTTGTCGTACCCTTTGATCTTGCCCCCGCACCCCGTGCAGTGCGACGGCGGCCACGCGATGGATTCGCTGCGGGGGATGCGCCAGATGAGCACGTTAAAAAACGAGCCGGCGCAAAGCCCGGAGAACGCCAGTATCGCGAGGTAAAATAGCTCCATCAGATATCCACCGTCTTGGCCTTGCCCTTTTTGTTCTTTTTGTCCATATTTTTCTTTAACGGGCTGTCAAACTCGCCGCCGGAATCGCTGCCCCCGTCCTCAATGATGGTACCGCCGTTGCCGTCATCATCGCCGCGGTCCGGCTTAAAACCGCGGATCCCGTCTCGCCAGTCCAGCATACTGCCTAAACTGAAGAACTGCGGCATCTTACCGTAGGTCTTGTAGACTGTCGATTTATCGAATTTATCATTTATCATCTTCTCCGGCATGGACGATATGGAGAGGCAGGCCGCCCACGCGATGATACCCGCTTTTGTCAATCCCAGCGCTATACCCCCCAGGCGGTCGAGCCATCCGAGTTCCACCGCCTTTACGAACTTGTAGAGCAGGTGGCCAATGCCCAAAACCACCACGGAGACAGCGATGAACACGATAAGGAAAGCCGTTATGGCCGCGCTGTTGCCGCTCCCCGACGATGTTGCCGAGACTAAATAGTTCTGCACGTCGCCGTAGTACATCCACGCCGCGAAGAAGCCGGCGAGCATGGCCGCAAGCCGGAATACGCCGCGTATGAGGCCGTTCATAGCGCCCCAAATCGCCAGCACCACGGCTACCGCGAGGATCACAACATCAAGAACCGTAGACATTTACAGCCGAAATCCCCCCGCCGTTACTTCTCGTCGATTCCCACGACATGTTTGCCCTCTATGTAGAAGAGGCGCTTTTTGCCCTTACCCTTGGCTTTGCCGTACATCCAGTGCTCCTGCGAGGCCCAGGGCTGCCTGACCTGCTCTATGGAGTTGGGTTCGCCGAGCAGGAAACGCACGGTCGAGGCGAGCATGCCGATTTCGAAGCGGCCGTCGTCGATGCAGGACTGGTCGACCGCGGGCAGGTCGGGGTTCGCCTGCAGGAACGCGTCAATGTCGGCCTGCTTGGGCCTCAAAAGCTCCTTGGGGGCACAGCCTGAAAACACCACAGCCGCCAAAAGCACCGCGGCCAGAACGCTAAATCTTTTGAGCGTCATTCAAAAACTCCTCTTCTGAAGTATAAATAGTGATTAGTTTGTCAAACCCGACCAGCTGCAGAACATCGGACACGTACTCGCCCGGCGAGATCAAAACCAGCATCCCGCCCATCTTCTGCAGCCTGTTTTGTATGAAAATCAGCACGTTCAGCGCGCCGCTGTCTAAATACGTAACATCCGACAAATTAAGGGCTACGCGTATTATTCCCTTATCCTCGAACAGCGTTGTTACGTAAGATTTGAGGACAATAGAATCCTTCAGCCTGTCGATCTTGCCGATGACATCTACTATGTGAAAGCCGTTTTGTTGCCTGCCGCCGATGTCCATAATAGTCAGCCTCTTATATAGGATTCCACGATTACCGGCTCTCCGGATACATCACGGCTGTCGTGCAGCCGCCGGACGGCGCAGGTATAATATTTAATCGTGCCTTCAATAAATGATTTTGTGGCGGTTTGGTACCGGATTATACCTTGCCGCGATACTATAAATATATATGTCGTCAAGTCTTACGTCAATATATATGTAGATTTTTTAATTTTTTTTCAAAACCGGCATCAAAATACGCCCAAACGCCATTTACAATAATGTATATTTTGTTATGGATGATTCCCTTATACTGAGATTACGCCGCGCCGTCCCGGTTATTTTTATGTGCCTGGCTATGGCCGCCGCCGCGCCCGCTATTGAGTACCGGGTCCTGCTTAACGGAGTCCTCGATAACTATGAATACGGCCCCGGTTTCCCGGTATTGTTTTCCGATGTGTCGCTCAACGGCGTTCAAGACGATTATGAATACAGCCAAGGCTTACCGGCATGGTTTCACGACCGGACCGTCTTTTTCGTCCGTGTGCAGCCGGAACTTGGGCTTGAGGTAGAGGGCAGCCACAAAATCTTTGGCGGGTTCTCGTACCTGCAGGAGTTCGGCGCGGAGGCCCTGTCCGAAAACCTGCATCTGCTGCTATACTACCACTACGACGACGAACGCCTCCAGTTCCGCTTCGGCGCGTTCCCCCGCGCCGGCGCGACCGACGTCCCAGAGTGGCTCTTCGGCAGGGAGGCGGCGTACTACCGCCCGTTTGTACACGGCGCGGCGGTTGAGGTTCAAGACGGTACCGCCTCAGCAGGCGCATGGGTAGACTGGACAGGGCGGAGGGCCGTAAATGTCAACGAATCCTTCCTGTTCGGCACAAAGCTTGGGTACGGGCGGGAACCGTTTTTCGCGAGGCACGACTTCATGATGTACCACTACGCCCACAAACTGCTCCCGGATTCCGGTGCAAACGTGCAGGATCACGGCGGCATGAGCGCCGAAGCTGGCGCCGCGTGGGGGCAGACAGCCTCCTTCGACACGCTGACGGCGTCGGCCGGAGTGATAATCGCATTGGAGAGGGACAGGGGAGGCGGCGTCTGGCATACCCCAGCCGGCGGTTTCGTGCGCGGTTTCGCGGCGGCCCGTATGCTGGCGGTGCGCGGGTTCATCTACGCAGGGGAACCCCTGCGGATGCTATGGGGCAGCGATTTCGCCGGCCGCTGGCGGGTCCCAAACGACAACTACGCATTCACCCAAACCTACGGCCGCCTCGACCTGATAGGGCGTTTCGCCGTTAAGGAGAACGTCCGCGCCGAACTCGCTCTGGCGTTCCATACGCACTACATCAGCAATGGGTACTGGAGCCCGGTAGGCTACTCACAGCACTTCCTCCTCCACGCGGAATTCGGCGGGCCCAAAAAAGAGGAGAAGAAGAAAAAGAAGGGTTTTTCGATTAATTTCAGGTGGGATTGATAGGACGGTAACTCTATGATAATCATAGCACAAAGGGTCTCCAGTTCAAGTGTGGCTGTAGATGGGAAGATCGTTGGCTCTATTGATAAGGGGCTGATGTTGCTGATAGGCGTCCACAAAGACGACACCGAATCATCAGCAGATCATTTAGCGGCCAAATGCGCGGATTTGAGGATATTCCCGGACGAGTCCGGGAAAATGAATCTATCGTTAAAAGATATAGACGGCGAGGCCCTCGCCATATCCCAATTCACATTATTAGGCAACTGCTCCAAAGGCCGCCGCCCCAACTTCACCGACGCCGCCCCCGCCGAAAAAGGCCGCCTGCTCTACGAATACTTCGTCAGCAAACTAAAAACCCACGTCCGCAAGGTAGAAACCGGCATTTTCGGCGCCGACATGAAGGTAACGCTTGTCAACGACGGGCCGGTTACGATAACTATTAACGGTTAATAATAAAATACTTGCTTTTTCCGCTGCGAAAACCCATTTTTATGTATTAACGTCTACGCCCGGATGATGGAACAGGTAGACATAAGGGACTTAAAATCCCTCGGCTCACAAGGCCGTGCCGGTTCGATTCCGGCTCCGGGCATTATTAATCACGGGACTGCATAAAAAGCCCCCGGGGATGACCGGGGGCCATTTGCCGCGTTGATTGCCTTTTGGGCTCGTTACCTTGCGGTGGAGGGGAGGCTGAAGACGGGGAAATGACGGACACCATTAAGAACGAATTGGACAACATCGTAAGCACACTGGTCAAAACGGGGATCGTCAGCAAGATCATCCTATTCGGCTCCTACGCCCGCGGGGAAGAGGGGCCAAACAGCGATATCGACCTGTGCGTCCTGACGCCTATAGAGGACGATGAGGACGGGCAGCGGCTTACAGACGTTACCGTAGACCTGCATGTAAAATTGTTCGATGTACAAGAAAGGTCGTTAGACCTGCTTACCTATAATCAAAATGATTTCTCTACATACGCAGCCCGCCCGCGTTCATTTGAATATCACATTATGAAACACGGGGTACCATTGTATGGATGAAGATATTTTAAACGTTAGAGAGTGGATTCAGTATGCCCAAGAAGATTACGATGGTGCCCTCGCAACCGCAGAAGCAAATCATCCGTATTATGGGCAGCTGTGAGTCAAGGGGTCGGTATATTTTTTATAGACATATAGATTCCGGCGCTTTCCGGCGCGTGGACTGGCTTGATGGCAGTTCGCCGCCGGTGGGTGGGCCGGGATCATGGCGGCCTTATAAATCAATGAGTTATGGAAAATTACACGGAGGCGTTTACTATTTTAAGATAGTCGTTAGCTAATACAATCGGGATACCTTTATACTCCTTTAAATCGCAAAGGTCTGAATCGCCCGACACAATGTAATCCACATTAGCAGCTACCGCACATTCAAGATACATGTCATCGTTGGGGTCTCTGGAAATTCCAGTTGCTTTGTGCTGGGGCAATATTGCAACATTCTCCCCATGCTTTTCTATGTCGGATACAATAAAAGCTATCTGCTCTTCATTAAGCTTAAATTTAGGCTTTCTGAGCACACGTTTAATCTCTGCGATAATATCATCGCTAATAAATAATTGATCCGGCCCTGTCGCGTATCTTGTAGTAAATGCACGCAATCTTTTGCCGTGAACATAGGCCGAAACGAAAATATTGGCATCAACAACTATTTTCATTTCCGGCGTATCTCTTCAGCTATAATCTCAGGTGTGAGCCCCAGACTCTGGCCGTGCGCGTTTAATTCGTCGATCGTCTTTTCCCGTAAATAAAACTCAATGGCTTTCCTGATAACTTCCTCACGGCTTTTCTCCTCTTTCCGCGCGAAATCGTCTACCTGCTTTAATTCAACATCCATAAGAGGGATATTTACCGTCAATACCGCCATAATAACCTCCTGCTGTTTAAGATATATCTATTAATATAATATATGTGACTTGCCGGGGGCAAGGGAGCAATAAAATATTTTTATCTGAAATTCTATCAATCAACAGGGCTTTGTTGTGTTGAAAAAAATTTAGGCCGTGCCGGTTCGATTCCGGCTCCGGGCGGTTTTTAGAACTCCAGTATATCCCCCAGGTACCTGAGGTACCCCGTTGCCCGCAGCGATGAGCTTTCCAGCGCTTTAAGCGCCTGGGTTGCGTTTTTGTGCACCATTTTGTCTTCGCATAGCAGGCAGGCGCCTACGGCGTCTATCACCTTGATGCTTTTGGAGAACTTTACCTGTGTTATGACCCACAGGGCGGATGCCTTGTTGAGCACCTCTTTGGAGTTCAGCATATCGATCAGGTCATCTTCAATTTCGGTGTGGCCGAGGTTGTAGAGGGCCTTGAGCACATTGCCGCGTATGCGGTTGCTGGGGTCTTTGCGGTATTTTAAGAGGGCGGGCGCGAGCCTTGGGTTTCCGAGGCTTTCCAGGGCTTCGATTGTGTTTGCCCGTACGCGCTTGTCTTCGTCGCCCAGAAGTGTTATCACCATCTGATGGTCGTGCGGGCCCATCATTTTGCCGAGCAGGATGACGGCGGTGGCCTTGATTTTCGGGTCGCGGTCTTGGAGCAGCCTTGCCAGCAGGTCTTTGACGCGCGGGTGGCGGCGGAGGATTCCGAGCATCTGCAGGGCGGAGAGGCGTCGCTCGCTGTCGTTGGACATGAGGTCTTTGCTTATCTCCTTAATGATGGTTGGGTCGAGCGTTTGCAGGATGGTCGCGAGTTTCTGGCGCATTTCGGTGGTCAGCTCGCTGAAGCGGGTCAGCAGGCTTTCTTTGATTATGGAGCAGATTGCCTCAACCGCAAATTTTTTTACAGCAGGGGCTGTGGCGCCGTTTGTGGCTACGGGCATGAGCGCGAAGATATCCGCGACCGTGCCGGCCTTGCTCATCAGCCGCATGGCCTGGATCATGTTCTCCTCAACGCCGCTCGGCTTCTTTATTTCGTGCAGTGCTTCTTCTTTGGTCATAGCGCCGTTTCCCACTGAATGACACAAACATTACGTCGTTGCGGTGGATGCAAATTCTACCGCGTGATAATAATTAATATATATTACCGGCGGCGCGCTGCGCTAAATTTTATCGCCGCCGGATTTAAGCCCGGCGAGTATGTCGCGCAGCTGGGCGGCCCGCTCGAAATTGAGGTTCTTCGCCGCCTCTATCATCTCCGCCTCAATCTCAATTAATCGGTCATCGCCCGCTTTTCCTGTAGTTTTTTTATTGGCGGCCGACGACTTTTTGCCCGGCCTCCTGCCCCTTCCGGCGGATCCGTACCCCAAATGCTCCGCGACCTCAAGCTGGGGGGCGAGGGAGGCATCGTACGGCGACAGGGCGGTGTCGATCTTCCGCTCGACGCTTCGCGGGGTGATGCCGTGCTCCTCGTTGTAGGCAAGCTGCTTTGCCCGGCGGCGCCCGCACTCCTCAAGGGTTTTGTTGATGGAGTCCGTCATAACGTCGGCGTAGAGGATTATCCGCCCGTTTATGTTGCGCGCCGCGCGGCCCGCTATTTGTACTATAGAGCGCGTGGAACGCAAAAAACCCTCCTTATCGGCGTCCAATATGGCAACCAGCGTAACCTCAGGCAAATCAAGGCCTTCCCGCAGCAGGTTTATGCCTATCAGCACGTCGAATTCGCCCTTGCGCAGGTCCCTCAGAATGTCCGTCCGCTCTAATGTATCTATTTCCGAATGCAGGTAGCGCACGCGGAACGCGAGGGATTCGAGGTACTCGGTCAGGTCTTCCGACATTTTCTTTGTCAGCGTGGTTACAAGCGCCCGCTCGCCGCGCTCGGCAATGCCGCGGAGCTGCTCTATCAAATCGTCAACCTGATTTTTGGCGGGGCGGATTTCGATGGGCGGGTCGACTAAGTGGGTGGGGCGGATTACCTGCTCGACTATCAGCCCGCCGCTCTTCTCCATCTCGTAGTCGCCGGGGGTCGCGGATACGTATATCAGCTTGTCGCACAGTTCCACAAACTCCGGGAATTTCAGCGGGCGGTTGTCAAGCGCGCAGGGGAGGCGGAAGCCGTGGTCGACCAGCGTCTGCTTGCGCGCGCGGTCGCCGTTGTACATCCCGTTTATCTGCGGGATGGAAACGTGGGACTCGTCGATTATCATCAGGTACGGCGGCTTGAAGAAATCGATCAGCGTGTAGGGGCGGGTGCCCGCGTCCCTGCCGTCCAATACCCGCGAATAGTTCTCGATCCCGTTGACGTAGCCGACCTCGGCCAGCATCTCCAGGTCGTACCGCGTACGCTGCTCCAACCGCTGGGCTTCAACAAGTTTCCCGCTGCCCCTGAGTACGGTCAACCGCTCCTCAAGTTCATCGCCAATGCTCTTGACAGCATCCTCCATAGTCACATCAGCTGTGGTCATGTAATGCTTTGCGGGAAAGATAGTTATGTCATCCAACCTTTGCTTTACTTTGCCGTCTGTGGGGTTGATCATGGAGAGCTGGTCGAGCTGGTCGCCGAAGGTTTCTATGCGCACCGCGTTCTCCTCGTATGCGGGGAGGATTTCTATGACGTCGCCCTTGACGCGGAAGGTCCCGCGCTCCAATGAAAAATCATTCCTCTTATACTGCATCTCCGTCAACGCCAGCAGGAAATCGCGGCGTGACAAATCCTGCCCGGCCTTCAGTTTGACGGCGGACGCGGCGTAGGCGTCAGGGGAGCCTATGCCGTAGATGCAGGAGACGCTGGCCACGATGATCACGTCGCGCCGCGAGAGCAGGGAAGTGGTCGCCTTGAGGCGCAGGCGGTCGATGTCGTCGTTTATCATTGACGACTTGGAGATGTAGGTGTCGGTGCTGGGGATGTAGGCTTCGGGCTGGTAGTAGTCGTAGAAACTGACGAAGTACTCGACCGCGTTTTCGGGGAAGAACTCCCTGAACTCCTGGAACAGCTGCGCCGCGAGGGTTTTGTTGTGGGATATGATGAGCGTGGGCAGCTGCGTCTGCTCGATGACGTTCGCCATAGTGAACGTCTTGCCGGAGCCGGTCACGCCGAGCAGCACTTGGCTCGAATCGCCCCGGTTTATGCCCTCGACCAGCTCCCTGATGGCCTGCGGCTGGTCGCCGGCGGGGGAGNACGCGCTGCTTAATTTGAATTTCATATTTTGCGCTGATCCGTATATAATCGTTTATCGCCGTAAAATTAACTTTTTTTGACGAAATCCCCGCTAATTATTGAACACCATCCCCAATGACAGCGCCGTCATGAATATGAACCATGCGTATAACAGGAACGCGTTGAGCGCGTGCTCGACCTTTGACTGCTCGGGCTTGCCGTCGGCCTTGGGCGGCGATGATGCCGGGGCCGGGGCTGGTGCCCGGTTTTTGGCCAATTTCGCCCTGAGGTGCCTGTAGACCGACCGCACCGTGAACGCGAACAGTATCAGCCCGGTTATCTTTATAAGTATTGCCGCAGTATCCATACCCTGTTATCCCACCCTCCGCCATATAAGCGTTAATTGGTTATAAATTATAGACATAGCTATGCTGACTTACAGTAAATTATAGTCGTCGAACGGTTCCGGTTCCGGCCCGCTGCCCCGGCCTATCTGGGCGGCAATGAGCCTCCGGTGCGCGATTTCGATGCCGTTCCATAGCAGCACGAACTCGTACTCGCCTTCCTCCGGCAGCGGCAGGCCCGACAGGTTGCCGCCTATCTCCACGACCGCGCGCCGGTTCTCCGGGGCGGCCACTTCCCACGGCGACATCGAGAGCAGGGGCGGGCCGCCCTCCCGCCGGAAGATGAGCTGCGACGTGCTGTCGGCAGCCACGTCGGTCAGAGCGATGTAAATGGCGCAGTTGCCGTGCTTCGTGGGGAAGCCCGCGCTGTTGATGGAACTGAACGTGCCGGCAAGGATGCTCTTGCCGGTGTGGAAGTCGCGGTAGTAGTAGTCGCAGACTAACATTGCCAAAACTATTGGTTTCATAGAAAGTTTGAAATCCCTCTTAAAGATTAAATTCGAAATCAAAGTCAACACATATTAAAACCGGCCCGACAAAATTACAGCAAAAAACTAACACCATCGTCAGAGTATAATATATATTATTATCAACATGGAAAGTACATCTATTTTACGGAGAATATTAAAATGGCTTTGAGTAAAGAGGAAATTACACGGAAATTGCTGCATTTGTTCGCCCTTATTATGCCTGTGGGGCTATTTTACTTCCCGCAGTGGGGTATGCCGTACTGGGTGGCGGTGGCGCTGCTGGTGTTTTTTGTGATCGGGTCTATTATTGTGGAGACGCTGCGGTTCAGGGTCCCGGCGGTGCAGGCGGTCTTCTTTAAGTGCTTCGGGCACATGCTGCGCAAGGAGGAGAAGGGGAAGGTTACGGGCAGCACGTATGTGGTCGGGGCGGCGCTTATCTGCTCGCTTATATTCTGGGATGAGCAGCTGCGGCATATTTCCTTCATGGTGCTGACTATGTTCATCCTCGGCGACGCCATCGCGGCTATCGTGGGGCTTAGTATGGGGCGGATAAAAATCGGGAAGAAGAGCCTTGAGGGGAGTCTGGCCTGCTTTTTGCTCTGTATGATACTGTTCTACGCCCTGTTCCCCAACCTGCCGCACCTGCTGCCGGTTGCCTGGCAGGTCAGTAAGGCCAATATGCTGTGGATAGCCCTCGCGGCGTCGTTCTCTATAACGATTTTTGAGCTTGTACCCCTTAAAATCACGTCAAAAATCATCATTAACGATAATTTGGCCGTGCCGGTTATCACCGGCGGAATAATATGGTTTTTGGAGAGAATGCTGTTCAATAAATTCCTCTTAGGGCTATAAATCTCCTATCTATATATATATTAAAGTTCAAATTAAGAAAATTTTGAACACGTTTTGGCCTATGGACGGGCGGCGGTTTTTTTACCCGGGCCGGTACCGGCGATTGGGCCGTTAAAAAAAAAATAAAAAAAATCCCCTTTTTTCAAGGCCGTTATTCTATAATTAAAAATAATATACGTGTTTGATGGGGGGGACATTGGTATTATGCGGGTAAGGGATATGCAGGACGAGATCGTCCGGTTGAAAAAAGAGAAGGGCGTCTGCGTGGCCGCGCACAGCTATCAGGCGCGTGAAATTCTGGAGATCGCCGATTTTACCGGCGATTCTTACCAGTTGAGTGTTTTGGCTGCCAAGGCCACGCATAGCACTATTGTCATGTGCGGCGTGAAATTCATGGCTGAGACCGTGAAAATACTCTCACCGGATAAGACGGTGCTGTTGGCCAACCCGACCGCCGGCTGCCCCATGGCGGAGCAGATAGACAAAGAGCTCATGCTGGCCATAAGGGAGACCAACCCCCATTACACGGTGGTCGCGTACATAAATACAACCGCCGACCTCAAGACGGTCTGCGATGTCTGCGTAACCTCCTCCTCGGCGGTAAAAATCGTTAACGCGCTGCCCTCCAAAGACATACTCTTCGTGCCCGACAGCAACCTTGGGGCATGGGTGGCCCGGCAGGCGCCGGACAAAAACATAAAGCTGATACAGGGCGGCTGCCCGGTTCACGAAAAAGTAAGCGCCCAAGACGTTCACGACGCCAGAACCGCCTGCCCCGACGCGCTGCTGCTTGTGCACCCGGAGTGCGTAAGCGACGTAACTACGCTGGCCGACTTTGTGGGGGCGACTACGGCCATAATGGAATACGCCGAAAAGTCGGAGCACAGGGACTTCATAATAGGGACCGAGTCCAGCATTGTGGAGAACCTCCAGTACAAGTGCCCAGGCAAGCGCTTTTACCCGCTCACAAAGGAGCTGATCTGCCCCGATATGAAACTGACTACGCTCTCCGATGTGCTCTGCTGCCTTAAGGGCGACGGGGGAGAGGAGATCGTGCTTGATGAGGAGACCATTAAGGCGGCCAGGGGCTGCATAGATAAGATGATAGAGTTAGGAGGATAATATATACAATGCACGTGCAGACACCGTACGCCCAGGCGGTCGATAAATACATATTGTATTTTTGAGCCTGATATAACTTTAAGCCACAATCAGCCGCTCATCGTTTGTAGTAATGTTTTTGTTTCGTATAACAGAATTTGTAAACTATAAAAACATATCTTTTTTACAGCGTTCCATTGATATTGTAACTTTGCGTGAGGAAGGTACATTATATGATGCGTTGTAGGAAGAAAGGGGTTGTTTTATGTTAGGCAATATTAAGTTAGGCCCAAAAATGATAGGCGCTTTCCTGATTGTCGCCGCTATTGGCGCGTTTATCGGTGTTATGGGCTTAAACAGCACCATACAGATTAACGCGATCCTCGATGAGCTGTATTTTAAGCGCCTTATTGCACTAAGCGCCACAGACGATATTTCCTTGGGGATCATGCAGCTCCGCGTGGATACCTGGAGATTGGTGGCGATAAACAGCGACAGCGAGCATAAAGTTACAGCTGACGATGTTAAAGATGTGAAAACGTTCATCGAAAACGCATTTGTCAAGTTAGACAGTACCATTTCGGACGATGAAGCGCGGAAAATACGGCACAAGCTATGGGCCGAGTACCAAAAGTATGCGAATTTGGTAGCGACCGTTATGGATTTAACGGAGGCTGCCGAAAACAGGGCCGCCGTGCCGGCCAAATCTCAGGCGGCGCTCGGCGAGGCCGCGGTACAGGCCCACGTCGCGTCCGACGTGGCGCGTGAGGCGGTCGTCATGAATGAAAAATTGTCGAAGGCGGAGTGGGATAAAAGCGAGGGGGTTTACAAAAAAAGCCGCAATTTTCTCATCACGATCTTATCATTCGGCATACTGATCAGTATCCTGCTTGGGGTAATCCTGTCACGCCACATAACGAAACCGCTCAAAAAAGTGGTGGACGGCCTCCACGAGATGAGCGGCGGCAATATGAGTATGAAGCTCGAACTGCACCGGGGCGACGAGGTCGGCATAATGGCCAATGTGATGGACGAATTCTCCGCGCACATGTACGAAGAGATTGTCCATACCATGAAGATGATCTCCGATGGCGACCTGAGCGCCGACGTTCCCATAGCCGGCCCCAGAGACGACATCGGCCCGGCGCTGAGAAACACAATAGAAGCGTTGCGCAATATCCTTATAGACGACGGCGGGCGGGTCCTCGCCTCTGCGGCGCGCAAAGACATGACGGTGCGCCTGGAAAAAGACTATAAAGGCGAATTCGCCCGCATGAAAAAGAACATCGACACCCTTGTGGATAACCTCGACGGCGCGATGAGCCAGGTCTCCGAGGCGGTAGGGCAGGTGTCAAGCGCCAGCCGCGATATTTCAGGCGGCTCGCAGTCCCTCGCCGAGGGCGCCAACGAGCAGGCAAGCTCGCTTGAAGAGATCTCGTCGAGCCTCGAAGAGATGTCGTCCATGACCAAGCAGAACGCCGACAACTCCACGCAGGCCAAGCTCCTGATGGGCGAGGCCGCTACGGCGGTAAACGAGGCCAACAATGCGATGAAGCGCATGGGTGTAGCCATCAACGAGATCAAAACATCGTCCGACAATACCGCCAAGATATTGAAGACCATCGACGATATCGCGTTCCAGACGAATCTTCTCGCCCTCAACGCCGCGGTAGAAGCGGCCCGCGCGGGCGAGGCCGGCAAGGGCTTCGCGGTGGTAGCCGAGGAGGTGCGTAATCTCGCGATGCGCTCCGCCGAGGCGTCTAAGAATACGGCGGCCATGATTGAAGAGTCGGTCAAAAATGCCGACGGGGGGGTGAAAATCACGGAGGAAGTCGCCAAAGCGCTCGACAAAACGGTGTCAAGCTCTAACAAGGTAGCCGACCTCATCGCCGAGATCGCGGCCGCCTCAAACGAGCAGGCGCAGGGCATTGAGCAGGTCAACGTCGCTGTGGCGTCCATGAATCAGGTAACCCAGCAGAACGCGGCCAACTCCGAAGAGTCGGCAAGCGCTGCCGAGGAGCTTTCGGGCCAGGCCGCCGAACTCGCGAAAATGGTCTCGTCCTTCAAACTGACCGGAGCCGGAGTTACGCAGCAGACTCAACTGAAAATGGGCGCGGTCAAGTCCACGCAGCGCATGAAGGCGCTCCCCGACAAGAAGACGCAGAGTATGCCGGCGGTGAAAAAAACGCCTACGATGTCCATGAAAGCCGTCTCCAAGTCCGAGGCGATTATCCCCTTGGACGATGACGACTTGATGGAATTTTAATTGATGCCTTATTACGCGATGGGGCGGGTGTTAAACCCGCCAAATTGCCAATTATCGTACATCCAACCGTGTCATTATCGCAAAAAATTGTCATTTGGTTTACACGCTATAGGCATGGGTGCAGGGTGCCGTCCGGCGACATCACGCTGGTCGTGCAGTCGTCGGGCGGCACCCTGCACCCATGC
>WQTH01000021.1 GCA_009786415.1 Chitinispirillia bacterium
CCCCCCCCCCCCCCCCCCTACATTTTTTAACTAATGCTACACCAAATACACCAAATAAACAGTCCGGATCCGCACTGTTAGGGGTATTGATTGCTGCGGTATTCATAGGCATCGTGGTAGGAGCTATAGTGCAAACTACCGGTAGCCAAAGCAAATCAAGCATAGGATACTCGGCGGCGGCGAAGATGCACAGTACCGCGAACAGCGGGATTGTGGCTACAGAAACGCGGTTTAGGGCCAACGGGCCGGCAATGCTCGCAATGCTCGATACTTTCCACTTGGGAAGAAAAGAGCAAACGCCGCCGGTACACGGCACGTGGATTGGTACACAGATTAATAGAATGTCACTCGGAGACCCCGGCAACAGACAATATTTCAGCAGCAGGCTTACGAAAACCCTGACGGGGCCCGGTAATACAATCAACCGCGCGTCATTCGAGATAGAGAGCGGGCTGGATGCCGGGGGGCGGAAACTTGGCGGGGCGTTTGCGTTTTTTGAGGTGGATAATGTGAAGATTGGGAATCCCACGGTTTGGCCGGGAACAAATGCGCTTTATGTTGGGGAAAATGCAAATTTGAAAACGGGAGACCATCGGATGACTGTACGCGGGCATGCTACGCTTAAAGCCCCTCGTTCTAACCCACCCAACCCAAACAATGATTACATTAATTTTCAACCTGAATCCGGTCAGAGGATAGAATTTTTGCCGGACGTAGAGCGGGACGTCAACGGAGATACCATACGAAATCTCGATGGAACTCCCAAAATGTCCGGTAACGTTTATTTTGATGGAGATGTTAAGTTTCAAACTAACGCACCAAATATTCAGGTGAATGCATTTTTTAATGGTAACGTGGAATTTAGCGGATCGGAGAACATTTCGTTTAATAGAAAGATTGGTATAAACGGAAATTTTAGTGCATTGAACAAGACTGCAAATTTTTCCGATAGTGCTTGGATCAATGGCTCTTTTGTTGCGCTTAACCAATCACAAATTGACAATACGAGATTGGGGCTCACAAATACCGGGCGCTTATTTTATGGAGATAATTTACCGTTACGGGGAACGCTGGGTACTTCATGTAATATTATAACATGGACAGAGAATCAGGTACAAAGAACGCAATGTACTAATCAAGGGAGTAATCATCTAAATAATCGTAATCCCCTCCCATGTAATAGTGGAGAGACTTGTATGGCTACACATAGGATTGGAGCTTGTGTTTATACAGTTCAGTGGACGGCGTATGAGAATAACCCGCCTAATAATTGGAATAGTAATTGTCAGCACGGTAATGCACACCTTAATACCACAAATAATTTCGCAAATTATAACACAATCTCAAATAGGATAGAGCACTTTCTGCCACCTGAAACAAGTGATTACGCTACATATATCCGGGAACAAGTAAAGGTATCCCCTCCCGCGCAACGTACTGAGCCGAATGTTGACATTTTTGCCAATATCCCGCTGCAATCCGATCAAGGTGGAAATCAGAATGTTTCGGCAGCAGATGGCGGCAAGCGCTTTCTCGATGTGGGCAATACTAACGGCGTTCAAGTATTCAATTCTAATGGCACCGTGAATCTTAACAGCTTGGCGAAAGTTGAAGATATCAAGAGCAGAGGTATTACTTTGGGGCCGAGTGGCAGCGAGAGCGCCCTTAATGGCGACAGATTGCAGACTCTTTATGCTGCGGTTAAAGACAATGATAATTGGAAGGAATTTTTTGAAAAAGGACAACTCCTGCTTCGTGTTCCTCAAGGTCGTACTATCAATGCTGCTGGAGGAACGTTTAACGGCAACGTCATTCTCAACCTGCAGGGGCAACTCGACGCTTCGCCCGAACAGCCTTTCTTTAACAGTACCGAACCATCTGCGAGTACGCTGATACACGTAAATGGCTCCGGAAATTTTAATAATTTTACAGTAGCCCCAACTAAGACTTTCCAAGGGCTCATATACGTAGACCAGAATAACACAAAACAAAGTACTTTTAAGTGGGCTGAAGACACCAATGTTGAAGGTGCAATAATACTTAAGGGGGGTACATACAATTGGAATCACGCAAACAACGGCCACGTCACCATACGCCGCAATCCAAGAGTCCTCTCAAACTACGGCTACCTGACCGGTTCCTCCNCCCCTCCTAAGCTCGAATTCGCCGTACCCGGCAATGATTCGATACGCTTGCACCCTGTAGGCATCTACTTCCGCTAACCTCAATCTCCGGGGGCGCGCCGAGACGCGCCCCCATTTTTCCTGCCGGAAAAATCACTATCCGCAAAAATATCCCCTTTCCACCTCCCCCCAAATAGTATTTTCATAAATTATACCACGACAGGAGGCATTAATGACTAAATTTGGGCTTGATTTACTTATTTCCGATTTTCCGGGGCAGCTTTCCGGCAAGCGCGTCGGCATTGTCTGCCACGCGGCGTCGGTCGATTCGTCGTACCGGCATGTGATTGATATCCTCGCGGGGTGCGATAAATGCAGGCTGTCCGCGATTTTCGGGCCTCAGCACGGGCTTTTCGGGCAGACGCAGGACAACATGATCGAGTGGGAGGGGGACGTAGCGCATCCGGTGTACGGCACCCCCGTTTATAGCCTCTACGGCGAGCACCGCAAGCCTGCGCCCAGGATGCTTGAGGGGTTGGACGCGCTGATTTTTGACGTGCAGGACGTTGGGGCGCGGCCTTACACGTATGTGTGGACGCTGAAGCACTGTATGGAGGCGTGCGCGGAGAAGGGGATACCCGTTTGGGTGCTCGACCGGCCTAATCCCATTGGCATAGTAGGGGTTGACGGGCCTATGTTGTCGCCGGCCTATTTTTCGTTTGTGGGCGGCGGTGAGATACCGCTCTGCCACAGGATGACGATGGGGGAGATGGCGCTGCTCATCAAGAAGCTTTATGTCAACGATTCCGATATCAACGTGGTCTGGATGGACGGCTGGGCGCGCGGGTCGCTGTGGAGCGATACCGGCCTGCCTTGGGTCATGCCGTCGCCCAATATGCCCACGTTGGATACTGCGGTCGTCTATCCCGGCCAGGTTCTGCTTGAGGCTACGAATTTGTCTGAGGGCCGGGGGACAACGCGGCCGTTTGAGCTGTGGGGCGCGCCGTTTATGGACGCGGAGGATGTCATAAGCGAATTGCGGGGGCAGAATTTGCCCGGGTGCCTGTTCAGGGAGCACAGTTTCATCCCCACATTCCAGAAGTGGGCGGGGCAGTTTTGCGGGGGGGTGCAGATACACGTTACCGACGCGAAGGCATTCCGCCCGGTGCAGGTAACCGCGGCGCTGCTCGGCGCTGTCATCAAGCTGTACGGCGATCAATTCAAATTCAAGGACCCGCCTTACGAATACGAGTTTGACAAGATGCCGTTTGATATCCTTGCCGGCAGTACGTCGATGCGCGAATCGCTGCAGGCGGGGGAGGGCGCGGAGTCTATACGGGCCGGGTGGGAGAAGGGTTATCCGGCGTGGAACGACCTGTTCATGACGGTCGCGCATTATCCGGAGTTTATGGCACGATGAGAGGATTCATATTGGCTGCCGGATTCGGTATGCGCCTCAGGCCATTAACCGACACCGTCCCCAAAGCGCTTGTACCCGTATGCGGGGAGCCGCTATTGGCGCATAATCTCCGCAGGCTGCACAACTCCGGGGTGTTCTCGGCGCTTGGCGTCAATTCGCACTATCTGCACGAGCAGATGGTGGAATATCAAAAACAGTCATCAATACCGTTTGAGCTGTTTTATGAGAAGGATAAGATTCGCGGTACTGGCGGGGCGCTTGATTTCGCGCGTGATTTTCTTGGCGGTGATGATACTTTTATGGTCGCAAATGTAGATATCCTCCACAAGTTCGACATCCCCGCCCTTGCCGAGCGTTTTATCAACGCGAACCGCATCTGTTCTCTCGTGTCAATACCTGTCAGTACCGGCGGGACGATTGTGTATGACGGCGCGACCGGCGATTATCTCGGCGTTATCGCGGAGAAAGGCGAGTGTAAGGCGGAAAAAGCTGCGGAGGCGGAGTTTACCGGCGTTACGTTTTACCGGCGGGAATTTTTAGATTATGTGAACGGGGACGATTTTTCCGTTACCGCGATATGGAAGAGGGTGGCCGCGCAGGATTACAGGCACATCCCCGGCATTATCATCCCCGGTAAGGCATCATCATGGTGGATGGACATAGGCACGCACGAGGCGCTGGCAAAGATTCAGGCAGACTCCGACGCCGGAAAGGTTGATCTATGGAATTGACGTCCGCGGTGGTGCGCTTGACGTCCGCGCAGGTTGGATTTCTCGAATCGTCTATACAGGGGTTTAATATGGCGGGCTGGAAAGTTGAGCTTGCCGGCCAGGCGGCGTCTACGCGCAGATTTTTTCGCGTTACGCGCCCAGGCGGCGCCGCGCCCGCATCCGGGCCGCCGCCCCATACGTACATACTTGTCGAGTGGGACAGCCGCGACGAGGATTGGCCGCGTTTTTTGGAGATAGAGGCGTACGTATCGCCGTCGCTCGACTTTCTTCCAAAAGTTTACGGGTGCGACCCGATGCACGGCCTTATCCTTGAGGAGGACCTCGGCGCGACGACGCTCAAAAATTTTCAATCCGCCAATTCCGGCAACGACGGCATGGTTGAGGACATGTACCGCGTGGTTATTGACGCGCTGTGCCGCTGGCATAGGCTTGATGTATCCGGGTGTCCCGCCATCACATCAAGGGCGATGGACCTTGAGGTGTTTTTGTGGGAGAGCGGTTATTTCGCGCAGCACTGCGTTACCGGGTATTTGGGTAAAGAGGCTATGCTCACTGCCGGGTGGGAGGCCGAGCGGCAGCGCATTGCCCGTTCGGCGGCGGAGATACGGCGGGTCTGCATACACCGCGATTTCCAGTCCGAGAACGTTTTGGTGCATGGCGGGCGCATCCGCTTCGTAGATTTTCAGGGCGCGCGCCTTGGCGCGCCGTATTACGATGTGGCGTCGCTGCTGTTTGACCCCTATGTGGATTTGGATTACGGGATGATAGAGCGGCTGCTGGATTATTATCTGACCAATGTGGATTCCCCCGGTGGCCGGGGGGATTTTTACATTTGCGCCGCCCAGAGGCTCATGCAGGCCCTCGGCGCGTACGGCAACCTTACGCTGCACAAGGGCAAGCCGCAGTACGGCCGGTTCATCCGGCCCGCGCTGTCGCGGCTGGCGTACGTGTTTAAATTTTTGCCGGATTATCCCGTGGCGGGGCAAATTGTGAATAGCTGCCTGCCATAAATTATATTATAGACAGAAATACGGTCTCGGACCCGGACAACCGAAAAATGAAAATAATTGCCGACAAACTGATCTACAAAGTCGAAGAGGCTTTCGCCGACTTGGGCCGGGTTACCGCCGTACCGACCGGCAAGATAACCAAAGAGCAGCTCTCCGACGCCGACATACTGCTCGTTCGCTCGGTAACGCCGGTGAACGCCGCGCTCCTTGAGGGGACGGGCGTACGGTTCGTCGCGAGCGCGTCCATAGGCGTGGACCACATTGACACCGAGTTCCTGCGCGACCGCTGCACGGGTTTCGCGCACGCGCCGGGGTCAAGCGCCGACTCGGTCGCGGAGTATGTAATGGCCGCGCTGTTAGAAATCTGCGCCAAGAGCGGGCGCGCCCCAAAAGAGCTTAAACTGGGCATAGTAGGCGCCGGGAACGTCGGCAGCAGGGTGTGCCGCCTCGCCACCGCGCTGGGGTTAGAGTGCCTGCTCAACGACCCCCCAAAAAAGGAACTGACCGGCAGCGAGGTTTACCGCCCTATAGATGAAGTCCTCGGAACCGCCGATGTCGTATCCCTCCACGTACCCCTCGTCGAATCCGGGCCAGACGCGACGCACCATATGGTGAACGCCGATTTCGTGTCGAAGATGAAACAGGGGGCGGCGCTGATAAATACGTCCCGCGGGCGCGTTATCGACGAAGACAGCTTCAAAACCGTCTGCTCGCGGCTGGGGATAATAGTGCTCGACGTATTCGAGATGGAGCCGTCCATAAGCGTGGAAACGCTGAGGCTCGCCGATATCGCCACGCCCCACATAGCCGGGTACTCCTTAGACGGGAAGCTGCGGGGTACGGATATGATATACCGCGCCGCCTGTGCGTTTTTCTTCAAGGAGACATCGTGGAACGCGGCGAAGTCCGACCTGTACAAGCTGAAAAACAACGAAATAGACCTGATCAACTCCAAAGACCCGATATACGATGGCGTAAAGGCCGCGTACTCGATAATGGCCGACGACGAGCAGTTCCGCATGATCTACGCGGCCCCGAAAGACGAGCAGACCAAATTCTTTGAAGACCTGCGCGCGAACTATCGCAAGCGGTTGGAATTTACCCATTTTACGATGATCCTCGGCGAGCACCAGCGCGCCGAGGCGGATGTTCTGCGGGACCTGCGGTTTGAGGTGAAGGTCCTCAGGGAGAAGCAGATTTTATCCGCGGTTGAATAGTGATGTCCTGCGCGTTGCGGATCAATAAATATAGTCGTTTCACTTCAAAACAGTGCCTGTACCGTCCGGCCAAATAAAAAAAGGGCGGGTATAAAACCCGCCCTGCAAACATCCCCGTAAAAAACAGCTTATTTCACGTGGATTGAGATGATGATCGGCAGAATGATCAGCCCGACGACGCAGATCAGCTTCATCAGGTTGTTGAGCGACGGGCCGGCGGTGTCCTTGAACGGGTCACCTACCGTGTCGCCGATGACGGCTGCCTTGTGGGGTTCGCTGCCCTTGCCGCCGTGCGCGCCGGCTTCGATGTGCTTCTTGGCGTTATCCCAGGCGCCGCCAGAGTTGGCCATGAAGAGCGCCATCATAACGGCGGAGACCGTGACGCCGGCGAACACGCCGCCCAGCATCTGCGGGCCGAAAGCGAGGCCGATAATGACCGGGGTCAGCACGCCTATGAGGCCCGGGGCAATCATCTCCTTGATGGCTGCGCTGGTCGAAATGTCCACGCACTTCGCGTAGTCGGCCTTTACGCCGGGCTTGCCTTCAAGGAGGCCGGGGATGGATTTGAACTGGCGGCGTACTTCCTCGATCATCTTGAACGCCGCGCGGCCTACAGCGCCCATGGCGAAAGCGGAGAAGACGAACGGGAGCATGGCGCCTATGAACATACCGATAACCACTTCGGGGTTCGCGACATCAATGCTGAGCGGTACGAACTGTGTGCTGGACCCGATCTTCTGGAGGTGTTCGGGAGCCAGAATGTTGTAGCTGGACTTGAACGCCGCGAAGAGCGTGATGGCTGTGAACGCCGCGGAGCCGATGGCGAAGCCCTTGCCGACGGCGGCGGTGGTGTTGCCGACCGCGTCGAGCTTGTCGGTGCGCTTGCGCACTTCCTTGTCGAGTTCGGCCATTTCCGCCATGCCGCCCGCGTTGTCCGCGATGGGGCCGTAGGCGTCAACGGCGAGCAGGATGCCGGTGGTCGCGAGCATGCCGACTGCGGTAATGGCGATACAGTAAAGGCCGATCTGGCCCGCCTCTTCCGCACCCGGATCAAATCCGCTCATGGATTTGCCGATGGTATAAGCGACATAAATAGCGACGCCGAGGACGAGGGTAGGGAACGCCGTAGACATCATGCCGGTGCTGAGGCCGGAGATGATGTTGGTGGCGGGGCCGGTCTCGGAGGCCTGGGCGATTTTCGCTACGGGCTTCTTGCTCTCGGCGGTGTAGTACTCGGTGATCATGCCTATTGCGGTACCGGCGGCAAGGCCGAGAACCGTTGCCAAAAAGATGGGCATGGAGTACTCAGGTATCACAAAGTTAATGAGGGGGTAGGATATGGCAATCATGGCGAAAGACGCGCCCATAGTGCCGGCGTTAAGCGCCTTCTGCGGGTTGCCGCCCTCTTTGGTGCGTACGAGGAACGTGCAGAGGAGCGATATGATGATGCCCGCGCCTGAGAAGATCAGCGGCAGGACGACGAGCGGCAGGCTGCCGATGGCCGCGCCGATAACCATTGTGCTGATCATGGCTACCACATAAGACTCGAACAGGTCCGCGCCCATGCCCGCCACGTCGCCCACGTTGTCGCCCACGTTGTCGGCGATGGTCGCGGGGTTGCGGGGGTCGTCTTCGGGGATGCCGGCCTCGACCTTACCCACAAGGTCGGCTCCGACATCTGCCGCTTTGGTGTAGATGCCGCCGCCGACGCGCGCGAAGAGCGCCAGTGTCGACGCGCCCAAAGCGAAACCATTTATGATAGGGAGCACGGTATGGCTGAGAAGTTCCGAGGAATCGCTGTTGATGCCGAAGAAGAACCAATAGCCCAAAAGCAGGCTGCCGAGGCCGAGAACGCCGAGGCCGACAACGCACATACCCATAACGGAACCGCCTGCGAACGCCACCTTAAGCGCGTCCTGAAGCCCCTTGCGGGCGGCGTTGGCGGTGCGCGTGTTGGCGTTGGTTGCCACGCGCATCCCGATGAAACCGGCAAGCATCGTGCAGCAGGCGCCTACAACGTAGGAGAGCGCAATGAGGCGCTGGTTGCCCTGGTTGGCGACTAACAGCAGTATCACCACGCAGACGATGAAGATCGCGAGGGTCTTGTACTCGCGGGACAGGAAGGCCATGGAGCCCTCGCGTACGGCGGCGCCGATCTCTTTCATTTTGTCGGTGCCCGGATCCTGTTTTTTGATCCAACTGGCTTTGAACATGGCGAACAACAGGGCCAGAATTGAGGCGCCTATCGCTCCATACAACAGATTTAACTCCATACAACCTCCTAAATGGGGTGATTGTTAAATGGTTATTACAAAATACTGTACAAATATGAAAAGATATAAAAAATATATTATGGGATACGGGGGTGTGGTAATATATTTTTTAATAAAAAACGCGCCCCGGCCTGAGGCGCGTTTACGGGTGATAAAAACAGGCTCGTTATTGCGTCAATTCCGCGGTCTCCGCGGCGGTGAAGAACCCAGCCTCAATGGGAATATTCAGGTTATCCTTAGTTATCAGCACCGGGTCGAGCAGGTAGGTTTTTACTACCTTTTTCCCGGTATTGCCGAGCTTTTCAAGGTCGCCGGTCGCGAGGTACGCCATCGGGATGTTCGGGGTTTCGCCCTTGAGTATCTGGTCGGCCAGAATTATTGCCGCCTCGGCCAATTGGGCCGTATTTTTGAAGATTGTGCAGAGCTGCTGGCCGTTTTTTACCAGCATGGCGTTCTCAAACTCGGCGTCTTGCCCCGTGACGAGCGGCAGTTTTGCCGCGTATTTGGGATCCGCTTTGACCGCCTCCATGACGGCGCGGGCCAGATTGTCGTTGGGGGCCAAAATCGCGTCTAAGGTGACGCCGGCGGCCTCGTTTTTAAGGAGCTCTTCCATTCTGGCCTTGGCCACGGAGCCCTGCCAGTTTTCGGTGGCCAGTTTCAGGAAATTCTCCCGGTCGTCGGAGGTTTTGGCGTACGGCCCGACGGTCTTGAGTACGCCTTTCTCGATATATGGATTGAGGATGCCCATAACGCCGTCGTAGAAGAAGAAAGCGTTGCCGTCGGTGGGGGCTCCCGCAAACAGGGTGATGTATTTGGGCTTTTCGGGCACCGCGGCGTCGAGTTCCAGCGCGGCGGCGAGGGCCTGGCCCTTGAGTACGCCCACTTGGTAGTTGTTGAACGTTATGTAGTAGTCGTAGTCCGCCGAATTGGGGATAAGGCGGTCGTACGCGATAACCGCCACGCCTTTCTGCGCCGCCTCGGCAATTGCCGGAGCGGCCTCTTCATTGATTGAGCCTACGACAAGCAGTTTGGCGCCAACGGTCAAAAAGCTCTGTATGTGCCGGTTCTGTATCTCCTGGTTGGCGTCGGCGTGCTGAACCTGCGCGCGGTAACCGCGTTTTTCGGCCTCGGCCTTAAGGGAGTTGCCGTCCTTAATCCACCGGGTAACGTGCGTTTCGGGGATGGCGATGCCTATGAGCGTTTCGCCGGACTTCTTGTCGCCGCAGCCGGTGACCAGCATGAATGACGCGGCCAAAGCCGCAATAACCGTTGTAACTCTTTTCATTGTTTGTTTTCCTCCTTAAAAAAGATGCGTATTTATGGAATATTGAATATACTGATACTTATACCTTATAATATAATAAGATAAATAGCGCAAAAAAATAGCTGTCCGGTCACTCTGCCCCTTATTCCGTTACATCCGATTCCGTAACGGCCGGATCGAACAGGTTCACGCCCTCTACCGTACCGGCTTTCGCCGTTACCCTGGGTATCCACAGATTCATGCCGGGCTGCAGGTTGTAAAACTCCCCGCCCCGGTTGTACTTTCTGAGCAGCCACATTGGTATCTGCGCGTTGTTGCGGCATATCCGCCACAGGTTGTCTCCCGGCTTGACGCGGTAGCGCTCGAAGTCGGCGACATCATAGTGCGCGAAGAAATCTTCCTCTATCGCCATGTGGTACTGCAGGCGGTTGGTCTCGAACCGCTTTATGTTGGTGGCGGGGGTGATCGGGATGGTTATGATGCGCCCCGGCACTACCGCTTCGTTAGGGCTCATGTTGTTGGCCTTGTGTATGTCGTCGGCGGGTACGCGCATCCATCCCGCCAGCTGGGTGATGTTCTCGTCGACATTGACGCGGACTCGGACGGACTCGCCGCCGGCTACGGTGCGGATGCGCAAATCGTAGGCGTCGGCGTCGAAGCGGGTGTCGGTGGCGGGCTTGCCGGACGGGTCGACCGTTACCGGCACTACCTCGGCCTCACGGGCGGCTACGTTAGCGAGGGCGGCGTCGGCAGCCCGTGCGGTATCTTTGGCTGATGATTGTGCCGCCTTTACCGTGTCGGCCGCTTTTGGCGTCGGCGCGGAGGCAGCGGCGACAACTGTTTTGACGGTATCCTTTTTGGGCGGTACGGATGCCGCCGCGGCAGGTTTTGGGGCAGGGGCCGGTTTTGGCCATGTAAATGTTACGCGGATATTGCTGAAAGCAACCGCATCCGCCGGCGCCGGTTTTGACGCCGCGGCAGCCTTTACGGTATCTTTTGGTTGTTTGGATGATACCGCCGCTACCGTATCTTTCTTTGACGGTGTCGGCGCCGCCGCTGTCTTTACCGTATCCGTTGGCTGCTGCGTTTCCGTCATCGCGATCCTTATGGTATCCATTGCCGCTGCCGCCCCCGACGGGACCTTCAGCACCTGGCCTACGTATATCCTGCTGGAGTTGGTTATGTTGTTGAACTCCGCGAGGTCGGCCATAGGCACGCCAAGCCGCCTCGCGATGCTGTTAAGGTTGTCTCCGCGCGCTACTTTGTAGTATCCGTCGTCCGTCATTTCCGGCTCGGACTGTATGGATGCCGCCGCGGCCACGGTCCGCTGGGGCGGGGGAGTGCTGCGGTTGAGCGAGGCGAGCGCCTCGTCGCCTTTTATGGTGTGGGGGATGTTTATGGCGTACCCTGCCGGCAGGGCCCTTTGCTCTTTAAAAACTATCGGGCGGAAACTTGGGTTAAGGTCCTTGAACTCCTGCTCGGTTATGCCCAGCGCCTTGCACAGCGCGGCCGGTTTCATGGCGAACGGGAGTTTTATGCTTGTTGCCTGCCACCGGGGGTTTGGTTTGACGCCCTTGAGGTATTTTTCGGGAGATTCCATTATCTCCAAGACCGCGAGGAAGCAGGCGTAGAAGTTCCTTGAGGCGAACTTGAACGACGCGCTTTCGTGCCTTTCGAGTATCACGGCGATGTCGCGTGTGCCCAGCGTTTCCACCGCGCGGCGCATACCGTTGGGGCCGCTGTTGTAGCCGGTTATGGCCAGCGGCCATGTTTGCAGCATATCGAAGTTGGCGCGCAAAAATTTCGCCGCCGCCGTCGAGGAGATTATGGGGTCGCTGCGCTCGTCTACCATATAATCTATGCGCATATAGCCCCGGCCCGTAGAGCGCATGAACTGCCAAAGCCCCGACGCGCCGACCTTGGAGTAGGCGGTGGCGTCGAAGGAGGACTCTACGTGGGGGAGGTACTTAAGCTCGTCGGGTACGCCGTACTGTTTCATTATGGCGGATATGGTGTCAATGTACATTCCGGAGCGCACCACCCCCTGCCTGAAGCGTTCGCGCTGGCCCGTCTGGTGGCGTATGCGTGTTTCAGCCTCGTTAATAGCGTCTTCCGGGGCGTTTTTGAACATCTCGGCCACCTTTTTTTCCACCGATCCCCACTTATCGGGCGCCGAATCACGCACATTGGCTATCGCGTCGGTGTATATTTTGATCCGCCCGCTTATAAACTCGCTGCGCGCCTTGCCCGTCCTGTTGCCGGTGGGGCACTTCTCGTAGACGATTTGCGGGAAGTCGCGGTCGTGCAGCAGCCCCTCCTGCAGGGAGACCTCGGTGTAGATGCGGATCCAGAAGGCCACATTTTGCCTGATTATTTCCGGAATAGGGAAAACCTCGCTCTCGGCCCCGGCCGGAACGGGGGAGAGCGCCGCAATCATAACGGCGAGAACAGGTATGTACCGGCGGTAACCGGCCCAAAAATCAAATAAGCGTCTCAATTATAACCTTTCCCGGAAACGATTTTAAGCCCAAATCCCCAAAAAACTCCAAACTCCACACTCCAAACTTACTAAAATCACCGCCGCCGCGGATAGTTAAATATAATAAATGGCGCCGCATAAAAATTTATATTAATACATCATTATTATTAATACAGCTGACCCTCCTTGTACACGCATACCCTGTTCCTGCCCGCATCTTTCGCCGCGTACAGTGCCTTGTCGGCGCGCGACACGAACCCCGCTACGGGCAGGCTGATAATAGGCCGCTCGCAGTTTATGCCTATGCTTACCGTTGTGCCCGTAAGTGTGCCGTCGGTGCAGGGGATAACCAGATTCTCTACGCCGGAACGCACGCGTTCGGCCACTTCAAGCGCGCCGTCTAAGTCTGTGTGCGGCATAAGCATTATGAACTCCTCGCCGCCCCAGCGGGCCACAAAGTCGGCCGGGCGCTTGAGCGCGTTTTTGAACACGCCGGATATCGCCTGCAAGAGCGCGTCGCCCTGTGGGTGGCCGTAGGTGTCGTTGTAGACCTTGAACTTGTCCACATCTATTATGAGCAGCGTGATGGACGATGTCTCGCGTATGGCGCGCCCCCACTCCCTTACTAACTGGTCGTTGAAGTACCGCCGGTTGGGCAGGTCGGTAAGCTCGTCCATGATGCTCATGCGCTCGATGATCCGCATCTGCTCCACGATCTTCATGTGGGTGCGCACACGCGCGTCTACAATTATGTTGTGGAACGGCTTGGTTATGTAGTCCACCGCGCCGAGGTTGAGCCCCTTTATCTCGTTCTCCTTGCTGTCCTGCCCCGTTATGAATATTACCGGGATAGAGGCCGTGACATCCGACTTCCTGAGCTGCGTGAGCACCTCGAAGCCGTCCATGCCGGGCATGATGACATCGAGCAGGATGAGGTCGGGCTGATTGTCGCGCGCGATCTTTATCGCCCCCTCGCCGTTCTTCGCTACAAAGAGCTTGTACTTCTCTTTCAGCACGTGGCTCAAAACGTCTATGTTTGACGTCTCGTCGTCAACCACGAGAATGCTGAACCGTTTCTGTTCTCCAGGGTTTACCATATTTACGCTCCTAACTCCTCTCTTATACGTTCAAGCGTTTTCATCGCCGGGTCAAAGTCGTAGTTCTCTATATGCTCTATCAGCTCTTTTGAAGCCGGTATAGCTTTCAGCCCCTCAACCAGTTCCAAGCAGTCGGGGTCTCCGTTTTCCAGCATCGGGCGTATCTTGTCTATGAGTTCCAGCGCCTCCAGCTTGTTAATCGCCGCAGGCGGAGCGGCGGCCTCTTCCGCCGCCTCCGGCTCGAACGAGTTTTTGACCGCTGTGAGTTCGCGTATGGATTTTTTGAGTTCGGTTTCGAACGCGGCCATGAGCTTCAGCGCGTTGTCTATGTCGTTTGACGAAAGCGCGTGCTCCACGTTGAAGGATGCGCTCTGCAGGCCCGGCTGCCCGACCAGGCCCGCAACGCCCTTAATCGTATGCGCCAGCCTGTGCGCCAGCTTTATGTCCCGCGAGGCTATGGCGCCGCGTATCTCGCTGTCCTTGAAACGGTTGTTTTTCAAAAAATTCGTTATAAGGCGCATATGCAGCTTATGGTCCTCATCCGTTTGCGGGCCGCCGGGAAAGGCACCGTCAGTCACAATCTGCACCGCCGTATCGCGGTCTGCGGGCTTGATGTACTTGAGCAGGCAGCTCCAAAGTTCACGCGCGGTAAACGGCTTGGGCAGGTACTCGTTCATGCCGTACTTTCTGTACGTTTCGCGGTCGGTGGTCATAATGTTGGCCGTAAGCGCGACTATGGGGATGGTGTTGCCCATCTCGGTGAGTTTCTGCACTGCCTCCAGGCCGTCCATTACCGGCATATGCACATCCATAAATATCAGGTTAAAGAGTTTTTCCTTCCGCTCCATGCGCGACGCCACTATGTCTACGCCAACCTTGCCGTTTTCTGCGATGATGGTTTTGATCCCTACCCTCGACAGATGGTCGGTTATGACTATCTGGTTCATCTCGTTGTCCTCGCAGACCAATATCTCCCCGTCGAACTTGGGCATTTCAACGATGCCGTCCATCTCGCCGGCGGATTCAGGCTCGGCGTCCTGATCGCTTGTGGGGAAGGGGAGATCGAAGCTGAACTTGCTGCCGAGCCCTACCGTGCTCTCTACGTGCAGCTTGCCGCCCATCATCTCCACAAAATTCTTGGTGATGGTCAGCCCCAGCCCCGTGCCGCCGTACTTGCGCGTGGTGCTGTTGTCGGCCTGCGTAAACGGGTCGAACACCTTGGTAATCTGCTCTTCGCTCATACCTATGCCGTTGTCTTTAACCTCAAAGTGTATGGTAACGCTGCTGCCGTCTTCCGCCGAGCCGGTTATGCTCGACACAACTTTCACCATGCCGTTGTTCGTGAACTTGACTGCGTTGGTCAGCAGGTTAAGCAGCACCTGCCGCAGGCGCACCGGGTCGCCCAAAAGCTTTTTGCCCAGCGTGGGCTCTGAGTAGCAGAAGAGCGTTATGCCCTTGGCGGCGGCCCTCGGCGTAATTATGTTCTGGCACATCTTGAAAACTTCGTGCAGGTTGAACGGTATGCTCTCAAGCACTATCTTGCCCGCCTCAATTTTCGATATGTCCAAAATGTCGTTTATTATCCCCAAAAGCCCTTCGGAGCTGGTCTTGATCTTGTCTAAATAGTCCCGCACCTTTATTGGCACGTCCCCCACGCCAAGCGCGAGCTCGGAGAAGCCGATGATGCTGTTCATGGGCGTGCGTATTTCGTGGCTCATGTTGGCCAGAAAAGAGGACTTTACCCGCGAGGCCTCCTCGGCAAGGCGCGCGGCGTCGCAGAGCTCGTCGGCGTGCTGCTTCTGCGCGGTCTCGTCCCTGTAGACGTTGAAGTGGACAAGAGTCCCGTCTGTCCAGCGGTTGATGGAGGAGCGGCAGGCGTACCACACATTTTCGCCATCAACCGTAAGAGGCCGCTCCCACTCCTTAAGCGGGTAACTCTCACGCTTCGGGTACATCTCCGGCAGCGGGCAGAATGGGCAGGGCTCGTCCTGGTCCTCCCCGAACATCGTGTAGCACTTCCGCCCGATACACGCGCTGCGCTCTAACCCGTTGAACCGCGCGAAGTGGTTGTTGGCGAAGATTATATTGTACTCAAGGTCGGTAACGAACGTCAGCACTTCAACATGGTCGAGGATGGTGAGCGACGAGTTCATCTCCGAAATCCGGTCGACCATGTCGCCGATGTGGTTGGAGAGCTGTCCCAGTTCGTCCCTGTAGTTTAGCCGCACCGGATAGCGGAGGTTGCCTTTTTCTATCTCGTTAATGGACTTGTTTATCTTGCCTATGGGCGATGTTATGAGGTAGGAAATAATAAGGTCTTTGGTGAGCGAAAAGACCAGTATGAAGATGGCAAGTATGGCCGTGATAATGGAGGTTACCCACGCCTTTTCGTTAATCGCGTTGGTCCGGGAGATTATGTAGTCTTCTGTGGAGTTGCGGTTGGTCCCCAGCTGGTTCACAAGCTGGTCTCCGATGGGGCCGCACTTGGCGGACAGTTCCGCCACCTTCTGCCGGTCGGGCATTAGCACCAGCGCCTCGTAGGTTTCCTTTACGTAGCCCATATACTCGGCGAGCTTCTTGCGCACCTCGTCTAAGTTTTTCAGCTGCACGGCCCGCTCTTTGTCGGGCATGGAGAGGTCCTGCTCCAGATTCAGCTGCCAGTGGTCCAAATGCTTCAAAAGCTTTTCGTTCGAGTTGTTGCAGAGCACAAAAAAGCGCCGTGCGGCCTCGGCGTTGCCCATGCTCGCGCCCATGGAGACGTTGCTCTTGCGGATATCGGAAAGCTCCGCGGTGGCGTAGGAAGAGAGCAAAAGCCGCTTGTTCGGCCCGTCGGTAATGCGCATATAGTCGGTAGTAAGTTCGTTGATGGAAACGAGTGTGTATGTGATTACACTGGCCACAAGCAGCGAAAATGCCCCGAAAACCAAGAAAAACTTGTTGCGTATCTTGACATTTCTGAACCATGTTAGCATGAAGTTGTCCCCAAGAGCCTCCACTAAAACGTAAAAAACGCGCGGCCGCCCGCGCGGCGATTAATTAAATATACTATAATAATATATAGGATTGATACAACTTTTGCAAAAAAATTTTAAATTCGGCAAAAGGCGGGTCAATAAAGTTAAAAAGGGTTCTATTTTATTCAAATTATCAAAAATCTACGGTAATTGAGAGTGTCGTGGTCATCCCCATGAGTTCGTTAGTTACTTTTATTGATAGTCCGCCGTTTTTGTNCCCCTCCCCAAAGAGTGTCATTGACGCGTCGGCCAGAGCCGACCCCAGAAGCGCTCCGGCGAAAACGTCGCCCGGGTAGTGTTTTCCGCCCTCTACGCGCCCGTATGCTGTGGTCACGGTCATGAGGGTCAGTATGGTGCGGGCCGGTATTTCGTATTGCGCCGGGAGCCCTGCGGCGGAAAGCATATCGGCTGATATGCCGTTGGCCCACGCGGCTGCGGTTGTGTGGCCGGATGGGTACGACCGGGTGTCTCTGCCGTCCGGCCGTGGCCGCGCGGTATGCCGTTTCAGGAGTTCCAGCGGAACGAACGCCAGCACACCGGAGGCGATACCCGCCGTTGGGTGCGGTAAATCCCCATTTTTCCCACATCCGTCTAGGCCTGGGCACAGGGTGCCGTCCGGCGACATCACGGCTGTCGTGCAGTCGTCGGGCGGCACCCTGTGCCCAGGCCGGGTATACAACAAATTCCCATTTGGTGCACATCCAACGTCTCTACATACAATGTCGGAATTGCGAAAATCAAGCGTTGCCGTATATGCGAAAGCCACGTTCTCCGCTTCCGGTGCGGAGAAGACGAGGTACTTTAGTGTGTAAATCAGGGCCGCTATACCGATAGACGCATTCTGCAGCGCGTCGCTTGTCTGCCTCGCCCGCTCGCCTGACCCGAAAATCGGGGTGCGCCGGGCGGCAAAAGATGATNCCTTAAAATCATCTCCCGCAGCCGCCCACACGGCCAACACCGCCCCGGCTATGAGTGTGTACGGATTAATACCAGGCTTCCCTGAGGTTGGCGTAACATTCGTAATTGGTCTCTGATATAATCCGTTTGCCGGTTCCTGACGGAATTCCGCTACGGTGCGGACCGGTTTGGATTCCTGCGCGGCGGAGCAGATGGCCAGACTGGCCATAAGCACCGGAAAAATACAAAAAACGCGGCGCACTTGCCATAGATTCATAACAATATTCCTTCCACCGATTTTAGTAAAAACAGAATATTATTCTTAATTAGCCGTATATATGCAGATTAACCCTATGCCCCGGGGTATGACATGGATCTTGTTGCACTATTATATACGTATACATCAATATCAGACAATATTTCGACCCGGTTTTCACTGCATTATTTACTAATAGTAAACATAAATATAGAAAATAAGTTACTAACAGTAAATAAGTCAATTTTTTTTCCCCAAAATGCCAAAACATTCAGATTGTCTGCCCTTAGGGTTGTAATTTGATGGGAAAGGATTATCTAAAAATGGATTCATTAGGTCAACGAATTACGAGTTATCGAACAAAAGCCGGGCTTTCCCAAAGGGCTCTGGCGGAGGCTATCGACGTATCGGCATCACTTGTTAATCACTATGAAAAGGATAAAAGAAATCCTACGCCGCATACTCTGATAAAAATCGCGACGGCTTTGAATGTAACAAGTGATAAGCTTTTGGGCTTGGAGGAGGTGCGCCCCAGCCCCGCCGTCTACAAGAACAGAGNTGAGTTTTCCCTGCTACGTGAGCTTAGGCTGCTGAACAGTTTTGGCCAAGACAGGGCATTGGAATATATTTCCCAATTAAAGGATATGCCAAAATATTCCGCGAAGAAGCGCTCGTATAAGGTTTTTCCGCGTTCTGATAAGTAAGATTGAAATTCCATATACCCCAACACAGATAGGAGATTTTTTATGTCCACAGACAAAAAAGCAGCCCCCATAGGGCTCATTGCCGGAAACCGCAGGCTCCCGTTTATGTTCGCCGACTGGGCAAAACGCAACGGGCGGGACCTATACATCGCCGGCATAAAAGGTGAGACAGACCCCAAACTGAGAGACGAGGTTGGCCCATCGTATTACCATGATTTTTATATCACTAACCTCTCTCAGATAGCAAATTACTTTAAGAGTAACGGCGTCCACGAGATAGTGATGATAGGCGGCATTGCCTGCGCCAAACTGAGGCCCAGCCTCGATGTGCTGGTTGTCGCCCTGCGCCTGGCGTTCATGAAAAACAAGCACAAGGGCATATTTACAATAATCCTCTCAATGTTCAACAGCAAGGGGGTGCGGGTCAGGTCCATACAGGAACTCATGCCCGAACTCCTTATAGGCGAAGGCCCGCTGGGCAGTGTGGCGCCGTCGGACGAGGACATCGCCGCGTTCAGGAAGAACTGGGGGACAATGCTTGAATACATACGGACGGGGGATGGGCAGGCCGTAATAATCTACAAAGGGGAGATCCTCGCGTTCGAAAACTTCAAGGGGACGGACGACCTTGTAAAGCGCGCCACCGAAAAACGCCGCGCGATGGGCGCCGGCAGCGGCGGAATAATGGCCAAAATCATGGAACCGGGGCAGGACGAACGGGCCGATTTGCCGGTAGTGGGGACAGGTACGGTGGAAACGCTGGCCAAATACGGAATAAACGGCGTCATAATAGAAGCGGGAAGGACGATTGCCGACGATGTGAAGGAGACCGTGGCGCTGGCGGACAAACTGGGCGTGTTTGTATACGGGATAAAGATTTAGGCCAGAATTTTTTGTAGGGTTGATATCCGTATCTTCCATCATATATATTGTATATTATGGAGCTATCCCCAAAAATCGCCCGGCGCCGGTCCGGCCGGAAATCAGGCGCGGCTGTCATCCCCGCGTTAGTGTGCCTCGCGCTGCTTGCCGCCATTGCCGGTTGCGGCTACCGGGTTTCTTACAATGTCCGCGTCATATATGCCGACCCTCTTTTTTCGGCGCGCGCCCTGACCAATGTCGATATCGCCGTGCTGCCATTTTTGACCGTGAACGGTCCGTTTTCCGAGGGCCCGCTTGAGACCGGCGTTATGCTTAAGGGGCTTAAATCGCAGCGGCCCGATTTGCGGTTCGTGTCGCACGAGAAGTTTGAGGAGGTATTTCCGCCGAGGTTCAACAGGCGGTGGATTGCCGATTTTTACGGCGGGCTTTTCAGGCAGGAGGTTCTCACCGTAAAGAATATGGATTCGCTGTGGGTGCATGTCGAGCAGCCGTACCTGTTAGTTTACTCGCTTAGGGATGGGGCGGAGATTATAAATGTGGATCAAAGTTTTTTCAAGCACGTGACCGTTATTTGCGAGATATGGAGCCGCGACGGGCGGGAGGTGGTGTGGCGGGCATCCTACAAGGGGGTGTCGGACGATTCGCGGATGACCGACGGCGAGCTTTTGTCGGAGAGCGTGAAGGCGCTCGTGCGCAACATTCCCCCTACTGCGCCTGAGTACGGGCGGGAGAACTGGTAACAGGTGAAGGAGAGCGCGGAGCGGTCGGTTAAGGTGGGGTTTACCCGCAGCCCCAAGAAGGTGTTTGACGAGGTCGAGCGGGTAACTGCCGAGATGGTGCGGAACGGGTGGGTGCTGACGGAGACGGTTATTGAGGACGGGCTGGCTTATATGCACCTGTTTTTTGAGAGGAAGATATGATTTAAGTAGTAAATTATAGAATAGGGAGGTTGTTCTGATGGTTATATCGAGGTCGGTACGGGTTGCGGTTTTGTGCGCGGCGGCGCTGTTGCTGCCGTTTTATGGTGCGTACGCCGCCGCTAAAGCCAAGGCCAAGGTTATGGATGTGTCGGGGCATACGTACGATGTATCGTCCATTCGCCTGACGAAGGGCTCCAAATTGCAGATTGTCTGCGACGGGGTTAGCATGGATGTGCCTTTCAAGTCCATTACCGCCATTAAGGTTGATCCCGCGCGAATATCTTCGTATGGCGGGAACACGCACTATTCTATAGAGATACAGGTACGCGGCGGAACGGTTTTTGGCAGCGCTATTGAGGACGGCAGGGGGTGTACGGTCTGTGCCGACAACGGGTTTAGAGGTAAGACCGTTTCCAAGTCTGCCTACAGTGTCCCGTTCAGCAAGGTGAGCGCCATTCAGATTTTGGGTAAGGATGCCGCGCAGGCGGCCGGGTCGGGCGATGAAGGCGATGGTGGGGAAGATGGCGAAGATGAATAACGACGCGGGCCCCCGGTTCAAAAAGAAGGGGCTTCCGCCCTCCGCGATATTTTTGATTGGGGTATTTTGCTCGGTAATATTGCTTTTGGCTGGCATTGGGGCGCGCTATATCTACACGAAGACCATTCCGTCCCTCAAAAACAGCGAGCGGCTGCTGTCGCAGGGCAAACCTGCTGAGGCTAAGGCGCATTTGGACAAAATGCCGGACAACAAGCGCCCCGACAGCAGGTCGCTGCTCCACCGCGGCAAGGTGCTGTACGCGCTTGTTATGGAGGGGCTGCGTTCGGAGAGGTTTGGGAGTTACGGCGTCAACCCAAACAACTGGATATCGAATCCGCTTGCGGTAGAGGCGGAGCGGTGCTTTTTGGACGCAATGGCCCTGTCGCCGAACGACTCGGAGATCAGGCAGGTGCTTGGCAATTTGTACCGCGAGCAGGGGCGCTTCGGCGATAGTGAGATCATCCTCAGGTCGGCGATAGAGATAGACGAAACGAACTCTGAGGCGTTTCTGGCTTTGGGCCTGCTTTATGCGGAGGGCGGCCGCAACGAGGCCGCGCACCGTGCGCTCATGGCCGCGTGGGAGCTCGACGAGGGCAACTCAAGGATAGCCAAGAACATAGCGTACTTCTACAGATTCTACGCCAACGTCCCCGAATCCTCCATAGTGTGGTTCAGCCGGTATATAGATACCAACCCCCGGCGCGACCCCGAAATAAACCTGATAAGGGCGGAACTGCGCGATTTGCTGGTGCGGTATCCGGAGTTCGAGAGCTACAGGCGCGATCCGGACGAACGGATCAACCGCGGGAAAAACAAGCAGTTCAAGCCGCCGTTGGGCCGGCAGCAGCTTTAGTTTAGTTTTATCTCTCCCGTCAACTGCGCTCCGTCGTGTATCAGCGCCTGCGTGCCGGATGTGTTTATGATTGATGTTTTTCCGGTTATGATGACGCCCTTTCCGAACTTCACATCCCCGGTGATGCTGAGGGATTCGCATCCGGCAAGCGACGGCGCGCCGCTTGGGAACCTCTCTTTCAGGTTGTCAAGAATCCCGTAGTATTTTGGGTCGAGGTTCACGTTCATTTGTATGGATTTGTGCCTGGGGCTCATTACTATGCGGTAGTCGGCGGTAAGGACGTAGTAGTCCGACCACAAGAGCAGCAGCTCTTCGCAGTTCTTGACCGGCGCGAACCGTGTGCGCGGCACCCTGAGCGCGCCCGCGTTTTCGAATACGGATATCGCCGACCCCATAGCGCTTTCGAGCTGTATCACGTCCGGCGAGCCGGGGGCGCGGGGGTCGAGCTTTTTCGTGTTGCTTATCATGGGCAGTTCCAGCGGCCCGTAGCGCCGCATCTCCTTCAGCGCGTCTAACCGTATCCACAGGTTGTTCGTGTTGAAGTATTGGTGCAGGTCGGTATCCATGAACTTGTCGATGGAGTTTTGCGGGCACTGCGCCGCTTCCCGCAGCACGAGCGAGCCGTTTTTGAGCCGCGCTATGTGGCCGCCCTTGCGGTCCATGTAGGTCCGGTCGGTTACCTCCATCAGGAACGGGAACCCCTTGTCGGCGAAGTAGCCGAGTATCCACGTGTCAAGCAGCGCGCCGAGGTTGTCGCTGTTCGATATGAACGCGTATTTGTATCCCCTGTCTATGAGTTTGTCGAGCACTCCGGAGCTTTGTATTGCCGCGTAGAGGTCGCCGTGGCCGGGTGGGTTCCACTCCAATGGCTGGTTGCCGGGGGCCTCTGCCGGCATAAGGTCAGACGCGCGGATTTTTGGGAACTTGTGCTGTATGAACGAAAACGGGATGCCGGTATCAATGTCCCGGTAAGTGTTGAGCAGCGCGTTCACGGAGTCGTGTTCGGTGTTAAAGCTGTTCATCAGGATGAGCGGTATGGAGACCCCGAACCGCTCGTTAAAATCCCGTATCTGCAGCGCGGTGATGTCGAGAAACGACAGATCGTTTTTGACGGGGATGAGCGATTTGGCGGTATACAGCCCCATAGATGTGCCCAGCCCGCCGTTGAGCTTTATGACTACGGTGTGTGGGAGCGCCTCCTCCCCGGCGTCGTGGTGGTCGCCGATGCCCGACAGCTCGGCAAGCTCGCCGGCGGCGACCGGGGAAATCTCATCCTCCGCGATGCACCCGGTCTTGCCGTTCCGCAGCATATCGTAGTAGCGCAGGAAGATGTCGATAGCGGCCTTGGGCTGCCCCTCGCGCTCCATCTTCTCTATAAATAGACGCGCCGTTGCGTCTGTCTTGCAGCCGTCCAAAATCGCCTCAATATCTGTTAATTATATGTTGATTATCTATTGATAATAATGAATACAGTCGTTTCACTATAAATATATATTAATCCCCGTGCATAATCAAAAAAAATTACAGGGGCGCGCCCCTAATTCATGATTCCGAATACCGCACCAACATTATCATCAAGCCTGTCCGCCAGCGCCCGCTCATCAATCCCCAATAACCTCGCGGTCTCTTTTACGGTGTTGATAAGGTATGCCGGCTGGTTCGGCTTGCCTCGGTGGGGTACGGGGGAGAGGTACGGGGTGTCGGTCTCAACCAGCAGCCTCTCAAGGGGTATATCCGCTATAATCTCCCGCAAATGGGAGTTTTTGTAGGTGATGATCCCCGATAGCGACACATAATACCCGCATCCCAAAATATACTCAAGCGCCTCCCGGTCTCCCGTAAAACAGTGAAAAACCGCCTTTTTGACGCCGTGCCTGTGGCATATCTCCGCCGTGCGCTTCTCCATCCCCCGCGAATGGATGACGGCGGGGAGCCCGGCGTCAACGGCGATCTCCAACTGTTTGACGAAAACCGGCATCTGCACGTCAAGCGCCGGGTACCGTGGATTGGTGCAGTCAAGCCCTATTTCTCCGAGAGCGGCGGTTACCGGGTCTGCCAGCAAGCCCCGCAAATCCTCCTCCCNCCCCTCCCCGGCCTCAGCGGTATCAAACGGCGATATCCCCACGGCGGCTCTGAGGTTTTGCGGGAAGAGCCTGCATTGGTTGATGACGGCTCGCGCGGTATTGATAGATACCGCGGTATTGATGACGGTGCCGACCCCGGCGGCCGCCGCGTCGCCGACGAATGTTCTCAGCGTGGCGCCGTCGCAGTCATATAGATGTGCGTGGGTATCCGTCATTCGTCCTCTGTCCCCAAGAAAAAGGGGCACGGATCATCTCCGCGCCCCCAGTTTATTTATTTATGATACCGCTTCCGGTGGTTCCGCAGCCGAAACTCACGCCCGACGCCGGCTAATGCCGGGCGGTACCGGCAGCGGCATCCCTTTTTGCTATACTCGTCGAGTCCGGGTTGCCCATTATTGCCAGCACGCTGTCTTCATCGCTTATTGCATCGTGCTCCATATGTGCGTTGGAGGTGTCCGAATGCTCCATGGCCGCCGCCTCTAAGGCGTTTTCCGTGGATATCCATCCGTTCTGGTTAGCGACGAAAGCGAATACGGCGAGGACCACTATGAGCGACGCGGCTACGATAACCGCCGGGTTTTTCTCCTGCTTCTTGACGCTGACATCGATCTTGTTAGCGCCCAGTTTGTCCTCCGTGATCAGCCCGCGTTCCTTGTAGAACTCCTCCATTATTGTGTCTGAGTCAAGCGAGAGGTACTTGGTGAGCGACTTGATGTAGACCCGTACATAAGGGTCGGCCGGCAACGAGTTGTAGTCGCTGGCTTCGAGCGCCTTGATGTAGCCGGCGTTGAGTTTGAGGTCTTTGGCGATAGTATCAATCGTGATACGGCGCGTAAGACGCTCCTTGCGCAGGAGGTCGCCGACCTTGGTCTTGGGGGGGGCGGCGGTGTTGCCGGCATCGGTCTTGGGGGCGGCGTTGCCGGCATCGGTGCTGCCGCCGGACGGTTCCTGCTGCTCCGGCGCTGTTGGTTTAGGCTTTTCGTTACTGTCTGCCATTGTCAGTTTCCTTTCTAATAAACTTTTTAAGAAGGCCGAGCGTCGCCGTGACGGGCAAACCCATCACATTGTAGTAACAGCCCTCTATTTTGTCTATAAAAGTCATGGCCCCGCCCTGTACCGCGTAGGCCCCGGCTTTATCTTCATACTCCGGGAAAGAGAGGTAATGCCAAATCTCCTCCTCGTCCAAATCTCTAAAGAACACCTGTGTGTGTACCGCTACCGATTCGCGGAAATTAACCTCACCGCACAAAAGCGCCGTAGCGGTGATCACGGTGTGGCTCCGGCCTGAGAGCGTCCGCAGCATACGCGCCGCGTCGGCCTTGTCGGCGGCCTTGCCTATAATCTCGCTGTCATCTGTTACGACCGTCGTATCGGCACCCAAAACCAGCGCTTCAGGGCGGCGTTTTGAGGCATCCTCCGCCTTTGCGCAGGCCAGGCGGCAGAGCGAATTATCAAGGTCGTTTACGTCAAGATAAGCGTCCTCGTCCTCCACCCCGGACTTCGCAAGCTCGAAACTGACCCCCATCATCGTGAGGATCTGGCTGCGCCGCGGGGAGCCGGAGGCCAAAATAATTGGACGTTTTATGTCGCGCAACAGTATCATAAAATATAAATATAATTTATGTCCGAAAAAAAATCAAATTTAAATTCAAAATCAGCATATAATATGTAATTGCGTTTCTATACGTGAAATTATTGTTTTTAACGGTATGTTGGTTCCTTCGGCTAAATCCGACTCTATTTTGTTGGCTGCGTGTATTACGGTTGAGTGCGTACGGCCGCCAAAGGCTTCGCCTATGGTTGTTGTGGACTGTTTTGTCCACTTTTTGCACAGGTACATGGCTATGGAGCGGGGCAGGGAGACCTCTTTTTTCTTGGATTTTGCTGATAACAGGGCTGTGTCTACCCCGCAGGCTTCCGCTGCCAGCTGCATTATCATCTTTATGGATACGCGCTCCGAGCCGTTCCGGGGAACCTCGCGGCAGAGCTTTTTGGCGGCTTCTTCCATGCTTATGCCCATCGCGTTGTGGGCTATCAGCTTGTTCAGCATCCCCTCAAGCTCCCTTACGCTCCGCTTCGCGCACTCCGCTATGCGCCTTGTAGACTCCTCCGGCAGCTCCTGGCCGGCGGCGGCCGCCTTTTTGCGCAGGATCGCCATACGCGTTTCGAGGTCCGGCGGCTGTATGTCTACGCTCAGGCCCCCCTTGAGGCGGTTTATTATGTGCTCCTTCATGTCGGGTATCTCCTCCGGCCGGCGGTCGGACGAGAGCACTATTTGCTTTTTCTTTAGCAACAAGTGGTTGAATATCTGCAAAAACTGCTCCTGCGTACCCGATTTTCCGCTAAAGAACTGGATATCGTCAATGAGGAGCAGGTCAACATCGTGGAATCTCTGGTGGAATGACGTGGATTTCTTTTCGTTCAGGAAACTGTGGAACTCGCTGAGGAACTCGTCGCTCATCATGTACATGACGTTGCTCGCGGAGCCGGATTCGTACGCGAAGTTGCCTATCGCGTGGAGCAGGTGGGTCTTGCCCAAGCCCGGCCCTCCGTAGACGACTAACGGGTAGTATCCGGCCGCCCCCGGAGTCCGCGCTACCGTGCGCGCGGCGTTGTAGGCGATGCAGTTGCTGTCGCCAACTACGAACATATCGAACGTAAAGTCCGGGTGGAAAAGCCCGGATCTCCTGGGAGGGGTGCGCCTCGCCGCCTTAAAGGGCGTGGACGGCGTTTCCGGCAGAAGGCCATTCGCCGCAGCGGCTATCGGGATTATGCAATCGCCGGCGTTATCTTCGGGGTATTTCCACTCTCTGTCGACCACGAATTTGATGTGCGTGTACTCTATGCCGTTCTCCTTCAGCGCCTCACCGATGATGCCGGTGTGGTTCGCCGCCATGATGTCGGCCTTGAACCGGTCCGGGACCATAATGCGCGCCGCGCCCGACTCGTCAATCTCTAATCCCGTGTGGCGGAACCACGTTTCAAAGCCATCGCTGCCTATCTTTTCCTTAATATAATGCTGGCACGCCTCCCAGGGCGTAATCGCGGAATATTCGGAAGATAAAGCGCTTGTAAACATATTATCAACATTTTCCTTAATTGATTAATTCAATATAAGATTGTTGTATGTAGTAAAATACCACAATCGAACCACCGCGTCTGTGCTATAGCATAACATATTGATTTTCAAAGGTATATGTGGTATGAGTTAATGTCTCCCTTCAAGCCCCCAAGGAGTTTTCAACCACATGTTAACATACTGTCCACCGGTTATCCACAAAAAGTTATCCACATTTGGCAGAACTTCTTTCCACCCTATAAATATAGTTTTTGGGGGCATCGAATCAAAGATATTTTTTAAAAAAGTTCCCGCGAAATCCCCCGAACTGCAAAAACCGTGTAAAATCGGCGTTGCCGTATCCGCGACATTGCCGTNCCCCGCCGCCGCGGGCCATTTTCAAGAAATGAACCGGTTCGCTCTGCCCGTTTTCGCCGCTTATATGAGCGAAACCATCTCCCGAACCGCGTTATCCATGCCGACCATGGCAGCCCTGGATATTATGGAATGGCCGATATTCAGTTCTTCCATATTATCAATGTCCGCCACAGGGGAGACGTTTTGGTAGTTCAGGCCGTGACCGGCGTTGATCCGCAGCCCAAGCCGTTGCGCCGCCATAGCCGCGTTCTTGAGGGCGGTCAGCTCGTCCTCCTCCGCCGCCCGGTCGTTGGCGGTGCCCGCGTTGGCGTAGGCGCCGGTGTGCAGTTCGATATGTGTGGCCCCAACCCTGGCGCAGGAGCGCATCTCGGCGATATCGGGGTTTATGAATAGACTGACAAGGATATGGTTCTCGCGCAGCGTAGCGATTTTCTCCGACAGTTCGCGCTCTTTCTCCCTTACCGGGTATCCGCCCTCGGTGGTCTTCTCCTCGCGCTTTTCGGGGACGATGGTCACCATATACGGGCGTACATCAAGCGCGATCTTCAGCATCTCCGGCGTAGGCGCCATCTCGAAGTTGAGGTGCGTAGACACCGTTTGCCCGAGGATGTAGATGTCGCGGTCCTGAATGTGCCGCCTGTCCTCCCGCAGGTGCGCCGTTATCCCGCGCGCCCCGGCAAGCTCCGCGAGCACAGCGGCATGGATAGGGTCGGGGTCGCGCCCCCCGCGGGCCTGACGGATAGTAGCGATATGGTCGATGTTTACGCCGAGTGTAGCCATTTTTAATGACGCTCCTTATATATAGTTTGGAGTGTGTAGTGTGCAGTTTGGAGTTTTTGGGCGTTTACGTTAACTCCAAACTGCAAACTCATGAAATCCTTACGCGGATGTACTCCGCCAAATCCTTCAAAATCTTCCCTTTTGCGCCCAAAAACTCTATGTCGGCCCACGCCTTTTCTATCAGCTCGCCGGCGTAGCGCTTGGACTCCTCTATGCCCATGACCGACGGCCAGGTCGCCTTGCCCTTCTCGGCGTCGCTCCCGGCGTCTTTGCCCAAAGTCTCGGTTGTACTCTCTTCGTCAAGCACGTCGTCTACCACCTGAAACGCCAATCCTACATTATTGCCGTATGAGGTCAGCTGCTTCAGGGTATCTGCCGGAGCGTTGGCCAGAAGCGCCCCGCACCTTATGGAGGCCCGTATCAGAGCCGCGGTCTTGTTCATGTGTATGTACTCGACGGTCGCCATGTCTGCCTTCTGCCCCTCAGATTCGATGTCTACCACCTGACCGCCTATCATACCGCCCGTTCCAAGCGCTACGGCTATTTCCGATATTACGTCTATACGCCCCACCGAGGCCAAAACCTCGAAGGCGAGGATGCATAGCGCGTCGCCGCCCAGAACCGCCAGCGCCTCGTTGAACGCCTTGTGCGCCGTGGGCTTGCCGCGCCGGAAGTCGTCATCGTCCATGCAGGGGAGGTCGTCGTGTATCAGCGAGAAAGTGTGCAGCATCTCTATCGCCGCCGCTGCCTTGAGCGCCTTTTCGTCTCCAAACGCCCCGCCGCAGGCCTCGTAGGCGGCCATCACCATGCAGGGCCGCACACGCTTGCCGCCGGCGAAACTCGAGTAGCGCATCAGCTTGTGGATGGACGACGGGTACACAGATTCCGCCGGCAGCACCCGCTCAAGCGCCTCGTTCGTCGCGTCGCTTACACGCTTTACGTACTCCATAAGTTCGGACATTACAGTCACTTCAGTCATTTCACTCATTATTGCTCTCCCCGCCGGTAAATGTTTCGAGGCTGTCGCCAAGGATTTTTGTGACAAATTCGCCGTCATCCTCCTCGACAAGTTCCAAAAGCTTGCCCCTCGCGTCGCGCAGGCGGGCGTCGCAGAAGCGCAGCAGGCGCACCCCGTCCTCAAAACGGAGCAGCATCTCCTCGAGCGAGAGGTCGTCGCTCTCAAGCTGCCGGGCGATACCCTCAATCTCCGAGAGCGCGCCCTCGAAAGTGGGGGAGCCGTCCGCCGGCTCTTTTTTCTTTTTTGGAGTAGCCATAACCTAAATATACATATTGGGGCAAGGGGGTGTTAGGATTTTTGTGATTATGGGCGGAACTTTCCCCGGCAGGTTCAGCCTTTCAGCTTAAATTGGTGTACGCGGTTGGCCAATTCGTTAGCCTGCGTGTTCAGATTCGACGCCGCGCTTGCCGACTCTTCCGAACTGGCGGCGTTTTGCTGGGTAACCTGATTCATGGACATTACGGCTGTGTTCACCTGCTCTATGCCCAGCGCCTGTTCGTTGGAGGCGGTGGCGATCTCGTTTATCAGGCCTGTCACCTTGCCGGCGCGTTCGACCGCTGAGGAGAGCGACTTGGCTACCTCCTCGGTGATTTTTACGCCCATATCGGCGCTTTTGACCGACTCATCAATCATCGCCGCGGTGTTCTTGGACGCCTCGGCGGAGCGCAGGGCGAGGTTCCGCACCTCTTCGGCTACCACGGCGAACCCCTTGCCGGCCTCGCCCGCGCGGGCGGCCTCAACCGCGGCGTTGAGCGCCAGCAGGTTGGTCTGAAAGGCGATATCGTCGATCGTTTTGAGTATCTTGGCGGTGTTGTCGGAGGAGGTTTTGATGGTGTTTATGGCCTTCGCCATACGTTTCATGGCCTCGTCGGCCTGGCCGAGCGCCTCGGTGGTGCTTTTTACCATCTCCTTGCTCTTGTTGGAGTTGTCGGCGTTCATCTTGGTCATGGACGACATCTCCTCAAGGCTCGACGACACCTCTTCAAGTGAGCTCGCCTGCTCGTTGGCGCCCTCGGCGAGGGACTGCGCGCCGTTAGAGATCTGGCCGCTCGCGTTCTTTACGTGATCCACAGAGGTGTTTATCTCGTTTAACGTCCCGTTCAGGTCGGTGATCGTCTTCTTTATGGCGAGGCTCATCGTATCGTTCTTGCACCTCGGGGCAATGTCGGCGGTCAGGTCGCCCTCAGACAGGAGTTCAAGGATATTTACCTGTTTTTTCGTGCTGTCAACCATCTCCTGAAGCGCGTTGCTCAGAGTATCCTTATCGCCGCGGGAGTGGACACTATGCGTCATGTCGCCCCTGGCCACGAAGTTTATAAGCCGTTCCTGCGCGATGTTGGCCTCTACGAGTTTCTTGAACGCCGCTGCCAGCTGCAGCGTTTCGTCCTTAGAGGCGGCGTCTGCCGGCATATCTAAATGGACATTCTCGATATCCCCCTCCGACAGGGTGGCCGCGGCGCCCGCCAGCATCTTTATCGGCTTGGCGATGCCGCCGGATATCGCGCTGGCTACGAACACCACAATGGTTATGAGCGCCGAGAGGATCACGATCATTACCATCACCATATTCGACTGCTTCTTCTCCATAGCGGTAGCGTCTAACCCGGAAAATATCATCCCGATGACGTTTCCTTCGGTGGTGCGGATGGGGGAGTAGTAAGTAAACATATTTTTGCCGGCGACTGCCTCCGTGCCTGAGTAGTCTTCCCCGCCCAAAACCTTTTTGGCCACATTCTCCTGCGCCCTGGTGCCGATGTTACGCTTGCCGTCGTCGTTCAGGATGGTGGTCGATATGCGCTCGTCCCTCAGGAAAATGGTAACCTCGTTCTTGCTCACCTCCTTGACCATATCGACAAAATTGTCCCGGTCGAAACGGTAGCCGCTGCTTATTACGCCCACTAATTTGCCGTTATAATGAACCGGCGCCCCGCTGCGCAGAGACAGCTTTACCGCCGTGCCCGCTTCAACCGTGGTGTACTGCTTCCCGGTAAGCGCATGTTTTACGTTCGTCTGGCTGAACACATTGTCCCCGAAGTTTTTGGGTTCGTGCGTCCGCGCCAATACGTCGCCCTTCACGTTGGTGATAGTCATAAACTCTACGCCGCTCTTCTCCGCGATGTTCACGGCGACCGCTAAAAGCGAATTGCGGTCGCCCTTGCCCTCCGCGAACGCCGCGAGACTCTCCCTTATCTCGATGTTGTCCGCCGTTGTAGCCGAGGCCTGCGCCGCAGATATAAACCGCTGCGCCATAAACGACATCGCAATGTCATTAGCCTTTTGCACATCGTATTCCTGCAGTTCCTGAACCAGAGTGCGGACATCGTAAATACCGATGAATCCCATGGTTAGTGTGCAGATGACCGCCGCGCAGATCATTGGGACAAGAATTTTGGAGCGTATGCTCACCGGGCCTCCGGGAGTTAGAGTTTCGGCAATTTCTATATTATATATGAATGTTAGATTATAGTTTGGTGATAAATCAAGTTATATGGGGATATTTATTCCCGGCCGCCGGTGACGGATCGGCGAATTTATGCCCCCCGCCCCGATTTTTGAAGGTATTTCGAAAAAAATCTAAATAACTCTTGACATACGCCGCCAGGTAATGTATCTTTATATATAGAAACATTTCTAAATACCACGGAAAGGGGGCAGCGGTTGGGTTTTGCGGAAACTTTCAAAGCGCTGTCGGACCCCGCCCGGCGCGAAATTCTGGTCATGCTTAAAAACGGGAGCATGAGCGCGGGGGAGATCGGGCGGCATTTTGATATGGCCGGGGCGACCGTGTCGTACCACCTGTCACAATTGAAAAAAGCGGGGCTTATTCTCGAAACAAGAGACAAAACTTTTATTATTTACGAGCTTAACGCATCGATTTTTGAAGAAGCGATGCTGTGGCTGGCCCAATTCAAAGGAGAAAAAAACGATGAAAACAAAAATTAACTTTTTAAAGGAGAAAAAACAGTGAAAGCAAAAATTAACTTCGCCACGCTGGCGCTGACATCCCTCGTCTGCCTCTTGCCGATGATTTTGGGGGCGGCACTTTACGGCGACTTGCCCGACACTGTTGCCGTGCATTGGAATATTAACGGCGAGGCGGACGGGTTCGCGCCCAAATACTTCGCGGTGTTCGGCATACCGCTGGGTTTGATGCTTACGAACATTATCCTTATAGTATTTGTCCGCAACGACCCCAAGCGGGATAATGCCGCAAAGGCGATGCGGGGGATAGTGGAATGGATCGTGCCGGTCGTTTCTATTGTGGTTGGGCCGATTGTAGTGTTTAAGGCTATGGGCGTCAACATCCCGGTAGTCGTTATCGCGTTTGCCCTTGTCGGTGTCATTTTAATTGTATTCGGCAATTATATGCCAAAAAACAAACAGAATTACACGATAGGCATCAAACTGCCCTGGACGCTCAACGACACCGAAAACTGGAACAAAACGCACCGTATGGCCGGATACCTGTGGATAATCTGCGGAATTGTCATCATCGGCACGACATTTCTGCCCCTTCAAAACACAATCAGGATCGTACTGCTGTTGACGACGCTGGCTGTAATAATCGCTGTGCCGGTTCTATACTCGTTTTTAATGCATCTAAAAAGCCAAAACGGGCGGTCGGAATGACATCATGCACAGTCAAACCGCCACCACCCACCGGCGCATTAAACAATACCGGCACAGATGCCGCACCGCAACCCGGACGGCAAAGACGCTTGCCGCCTCGGAGCGAGCTTCAAAACCACCGCCCGTTTTCGGGACCGCCGCCCCCCGCCGAAACCTCGGTTTGACAGCGATGCTTCGGTTAGATTTAATTTGAGGCGATTCACCTTGGGGCAAGCCTCAAGGATTTGGGCAAAAAGTGGTTCGCGTTTTACAAAATGGGGATGGGCGGGCTTGATTTTCCAAATCTCCATAATATATTTTTGACCTGTATATCGCAACTCGCGGTGAGTTCATAGACAATCAGGGGGATTGCGGATATGGATAAAGGCGAAATCGTGCTGTACCAGCCAAACGACACGGTGTTGGTCGAGGTCAGGCTGGAAAAAGAGACCGTCTGGCTCACGCAGGCGCAAATAGCGGAATTGTTCGGGACAAAAAGGCCCGCAATTACCAAACATTTGAATAACATATACAAATGCGGTGAATTGGAAGAAGATAGCATATGTTCCATTTTGGAACATATGGGTAACGATGGCAAACAAGTATACCGTACCAAATATTACAACCTCGACGCCATCCTGTCCGTCGGATACCGCGTAAATTCGATAAATGCCACCCGGTTCCGCCGGTGGGCAAATAAAATCCTGAAAGATTACATACTTAAAGGCTATGCTATAAATCACCGGATAGAACGTGTGGAAAAACTTGCCACCGAAACGGAAAAACGTGTAGCCAAAACCGAGGAAAAAATCGACTTCTTCGTCAAAACCGCACTGCCGCCAACACAAGGCGTGTTCTTCGACGGGCAGATATTCGACGCATACGCTCTCGCCAATAAAATCATCAAATCAGCAAAGCAATCCATAATCCTGATAGATAACTACATCGACGAATCGGTGCTCACCATCCTCGCCAAAAAAGCCAAAAACGTGAACGTCACACTGCTGACCAAAGACATATCCAAGCAGCTCAAGTTAGATATCGCGAAATTTAACCAGCAGTACCCCGCAATAGAGGCCAAAACATTCAACCTTAGCCACGACAGGTTCCTGATAATCGACGGCAAAGACGTATACCNCCTCGGGGCGAGCCTTAAAGACTTGGGCAGAAAGTGGTTCGCGTTCTCCAAGATGGGGATGGGCGGACTCGACTTGCTTGGGAAAATTAAGGGCGTAACATAATAACAGCGCCGTCTTGCCCACACAACCACCGGTACCGCCGGGACCGCCAGAGGATGGGGCGGCAAGACAAGGGACTACAAAAATTAAGAGGAGGCCGGACTACCGGCCTCCCCAGCACAGTCCTAACGAACACAACGCGCCGACGACCCGTAGCCCTTGTCGCTGTCGTACTCGTCCACGTTGACGCTGCGGTAGTTCATGCCCCGGGGCGGTACGCGATGCCGCTCCCATACTCCGTGGCGCTCCACCAGATGCCGTTGTAGCCGGCGTAGTAGAAGCTGCCGTCGGCGTCGCGGCGGCCGCCCGGCAGGGCCGAAAAGCCAAACTCATCAGTACCGTTGCCGCTACTGCCGTCAGTACGATCATTCCAACCGCTTGTCGATTTCAACTTACTGCCGGCGATACTACTGCCGCCGGATGCCGTAACCAACTTGTTCCAATCTGCTGTATCTGGCAATCGCCACCCGGACGGGCAAGCCGTCATCGCTGCATCCCAAGTATATAATCGCCCATATTTTACACAATTAGAATCAGCATTATTGTAACACCAGCTGTTACTCGTTGCGCAATTAAGATTTTCCGCCATCCACGTCACACCGCCAATTGTTACCGTCCTTCCGGGAGAAGTACAACTGCTGGTATTGCCACCACTATTATTGCTACCACCGGAATTGCCACCTGGATTATTATTCCCACCCGAATCATCCCCACCGCACCCAACCACAACCACCGCCGATAACGCCAGCGCCGCAGCCAATCCAGCAACCTTACGAACAGATACCCTCATACCGCACACACCTTTGATTTAAATTGTTGATATGTAAAAAACATGAATTTTCGTATTTGGGAAACATGCCGGTAACACGCACATGGCTGGCACGATAATCGCGCCCCTACAATGCAAATGTTTGTGATAAATGAAATTTTGCCGCAATCCCGGCATCGCGGGCGTAATTGTCGTCATGTCCAACACCATAATATAATCCCCGCAAAGTTTTCTGCCCACCGTCCCACCCAAAGGCGCAACCCGCATCTCGCCTGTTCCTGCTATGAATATACATTCCAGCCCCCGAGATGTCAATTTTTCCAACAAAAAAAATCGCCGTTTGCCCCGTGTCGTCGAGACACGGGGTCGTTTTTGCCAAAATTTTGCTTTTTGGGCGAGGATTTAGTATATTATGTAGTAGAGAGGAAGTTGTTCAAATGGTACAAATCCCGTTCGGCGCAGACCTTCTGCCGCCGTCAGACGACCATATATTCAAGACACTGCTCACGAACCCCAACGCGGGGTCCGTGCTGAAAAGCGTCATTTCGGCAGTTCTTGAGCGTCCGGTCATGGCGGTGCAGATTCGCAACAACGAACTGCCGGTATCTGACGACGACGAGAAAAACGAGCGTCTCGACGTGAACTGTGTCGTAGACGGCGGGGATCAGGTAGACGTGGAGATGCAGGCGTCGCATTCGGTGGAGCTTACAGACGACGAGTACCGAAGTTTCATGAACAAGTCGGTTTATTATCTGACGGACTTGCACTCGTCGCAACAGTCGAAGGGNGTGAAGTACCATAATCTGGTGCGGACGTATCAGGTAACATTCTGTATGCATCCTGTTTTCCCGCACTAGCCGGAGTTCGCGCACAGCATCTCGCTACGGCGAACTACCGGCGAGCAGGTAAGTGACCAGATTAACATGGTTATTGTTGAAATGGGCAAGCTCCAAGGTCTCTTAAAAAGGCCGGCGGAGAGTTTGACGATGCTTGAGATGTGGTCGGTGTTTTTCAGGTTCGCGCCCGACCCAGAGTATAGAGATTTTATTAACAAAATCATAGAGTTAAAGGAGGAAGTGGCAATGGCTACCGAATTATTGATGGAAATCAGCCAGGATGAGCACGAGCGCGCCCGTAACAGAAGCCGGAGAATGGCCGAGCACGACAGGTATTCCGATATGGCTACCTCCGAGGAGAGGGGCGAATTGAGAAAGGCGCTTGAAATCGCGAGAAAAATGAATGCAAGGGGCGTTAGCGTCGAGGATATCGCAGGGGATACCGGTCTTACCGTTGACGACATCCTGCGCCTATAGCAGTTGCGTAGCCGGGGTTATTGGGGTGACATCGACCGTTTTGAGCTACTACGAAAAGGACAAGCGCGGCCCGACGGCTTTGACGATTGCCAAACTCGCGGATGCCTTGGACATAACCGGTGACGCCCTGTTGGGCAGGGAGCACCCGGATCTTGTAGCCCACAATAAAAACGAGTTTTTGGTGCTGAATTCGATGCGAGATTTGGATAAGCGTGGGCAGGAAAAGGTGATAGAATATATATCTGATATGTTAGCAACAGGTAGACACGCCGTAAAGAAGTAGCCACCGTTATTCGCACTCACAGCGTTAAACAAGATAGTGTACTTTTCTGCCTGACCGCCGTATCTTGTCCGTTTCAGCTTATCGGCGTAGAGTTTTGAGGATCGCGGACTGGCCCCGTATTGGCGAAACACTTTGGACTGGCCCAATTTGGCGTTTCTGCTGACATTTGGTGCGTTTGTTGGTGGGGGAAGGGGCTGATTCGTGGCTATTTTTGTCTCTTTTTTTGCTTTTGAGGCTGGATTTTAGTATATTATACTATGGAGAAAATGGCGAATGGCCGAACTTAAATACAAGCTCACGAACGACACGCTGTTCAAGCTGCTGTTCGTCAAATACAGGGATACGCTGCTCAAAAGGCTCGTCGCGGCCCTGCTCGGCATACGGGTGGAGGACATCGGGGCAGACTTCCGCGTAACCAATTCCGAGATGCCTCCGGAGGTGATGGGTGAGAAGTTCTGCCATCTTGACATCAACATGACATTGAACGGCCAGTTGGTTGATTTGGAGGTGCAGGTTGAGGACGAGGGTGACTACCCGGAGCGGTCGCTGTATTATTGGTCGCGGGAGTATTCGAGCGCGCTGCCTGTAGGCAGTAATGATTATTCGATGCTGCCGCGTACCATCGTCGTCAGCATCTTGGCATTTTCGCTGTTTCGCTGTGCAGAGTACCACTCTGAATTTGGGCTGCTTGAGGTGCGGCGGCACGAGCGGCTGACGGACAGGCTGGCCATGCACTATTTTGAATTGCCGAAGCTGCCGGCGGTAGCCAATGCAGAGGACGAATTAAAGTTGTGGCTGGCGTTTTTTAACGCGAAGACCGAAGAAGATTTGAAGAACCTTATGGTTATAGGAGGCGATATTATGATACAGGCAGTAGAAGCGTATCGGAGTGTGTCTGCGTCGGACGAGTTAAGAGAACTTGAGCGTATGCGCGACCGTGCCCGCCGCAACGAGGCATCGGCGTTGGCGAATGCACGGCGGGAGGNACTTGCCCTTATTGAGCAGGGGTATTCTCCCGACGAAGTTAAGGTGAAACTCGGTATATCCTAATATGTAACAATCCATTGGGGCATACCGCACCCGGTTTGTCCCCATTTTGCATCAATACAAAACAATAAAATCAACACAATAAATACAGTTGGGACGCGGTACCCCGCGCCCCAACCGAACTAACTTGCCAAACCGTTACTTCTGGCTGGCCATGTGCTTGAGCTGGTTCAGCCTGTCCGTTACGTCCTGCTGCGCCATTTCCATCAGCCTCTTGGATTCTTCAGGCTTGTTCCTCTGGAGGATCTTGTACCTGTTCTCCTTGTAGGCGTAGTCGGCGAGCGACATAGTCGGGTCTTTGCTGTCTATCTGCAGCGGGTTGTCGAGCGCCGGGTTGTACCGGTAGAGGGGCCAGTGGCCGGATTCGACTGCTTCCTTCTGCGAGTTGTAGCCGGTGCTCATGTTTATACCGTGCGAGATACAGTGCGAGTAGGCGATGATGATAGACGGCCCGTCGTAGGCATCTGCCTC
>WQTH01000022.1 GCA_009786415.1 Chitinispirillia bacterium
GTTTTGGACAGGGCGTATGAGAAGAATGTTGATATACTGGTAATGAACCCGCTTTACGGCGGTTTGATACCGCAGAATGAAAGTTTGTTTGAATTTGCCGGAATGGATAAAGGCGAGACGGTTGTACAGGCCGCGATACGGGCGGTTCTTGCGCATCCTGCGGTTAAATGCGTTTTGGCGGGCGCAGGTACCCGTGCGCAGCTTGACGAGTATTTATTGGCTGCGAATTATGATGATGATAGAGTTAAGCGTGTTGAAAAGCTCAAGAAACATATTACCGAAAGTAAAAATTTTTGTACTTATTGCCAATACTGCGCAGACTGCCCTGAAAAAATACCAGTCCCGCAGATAATGAACGCGAGGAATGTATTGGCGCTGCAAGACGGCAGAGCGGCAAACGCGGCGGAAAAGAACTTCTTTCAATCGCTGCACGATAAGTTCGGCATTGAATTTGAAAGTTATGAAAATCCTTGCGTTGGCTGCGGGCAGTGCGAAGAAAAATGCACACAGCGCTTAAATATTGTTGAGTCGATAGCCGAGGTATATAAAATTGTCCGTAAGGTTTCATACGATAAGGTTTCAAGGAGAGAAAGGTTCGACGAACTTATAAACAGTTGCTGTTATAAAAAAGTCGGGTTCTGGCCGGCCTCCGGCGGTACGGTTAAGATACTCGACATATATAAAAATATTTTTGGGAAAATCCCGTTTGAAGTGGAACTTTTTGATTCAAACGCCGATTTTCACGGTAAAGAAAAATTCGGTTATATTGTAAGGCCGAAAGAGGAAGCGAAAAGCCTTGGCGTAGACTGTATATTGATAACATCTTTCAATTACGGCAATATAATCAAAGAACAAATTAAATATTTAGGGGGGGAAGGCATAGATGTTAAAGTATTGTACAAACCTGACGATGTGGACTGGTGGTGGTAGATATGAATAAGAAGATAATTTGCTATATTCAGGCGTTCGCCTGCGAAGATACCGTTGCCGCGACAATGCGGAGTATACTCGAACAGACGTATGAAAACTGGATTTGTTTCGTTTTGTCAAACGGCAATGAAAAAGTTACAGGCAATTCTTGTATAAATAATTCTTTTGATGTAATAAAAGCGGCTGCGGCGAAAGACAGCAGGTTTATTGTTATTAATAAGAGGTTGAATGATTTGGATATGTATATTCAATATATCTATCATCTCTCTCAGATGTATCCAGGCAGCTATATTTGCAGTCTTGACAGCGATGATGAATACGAAAGCGATTTCTTTGAACGTGCAGCAGCATTTGCGGAGGAAAACCGTTTGGATATAGTCGCCGGCGGGACATCTATTTATCTTAAAGAAGCCGTTGATTCGGAAGATAAAACTTTATTGTCAAAAAGGCAGCTTAATGAAGATTTAATAGTGGAAAGCAAGAATTTCGCGGGAGACTTTATCCGGTATAAGCCGTTTTTTAATGAGATGTGGGGGAAGCTCTACAGCACGAATTTATTTCAGGGTAAAGGGAAGTTTAACAAATCTCATTGTTACAAAAAGTTTTTTGGTCGTTTCCTGCCGGATTCGTTATTTACGATTGATACCTTGTCAAATTGCAAGCGGATAGGTGTTCTTTCTGGAACATCGCACCGTTTTTATCATTTTGTGAAGCGCCCTGCTTATAATGCAACCCAAATCGCAAACGCCGCTGTAGCGTGTCGTCAAGACAGCTTTAATATGCTCACATTGAGGAAGATACTCTACAATCAGGTTTTTTCGGTATATAACACTTACGATGCGTTTATGGCTTTTTTAGGCTCGTTCGGGGAAATAAGTGATGAGCTTTATGAGTATATGCAGGCGGTGCTTTTCGGCTGGTTTAATGATTTCTATCAAAGAAATTTTCTCGAAGCGCAAAAAACGAAGCTGCTTGCAAAGCGCGTTGGCGAATTTGTTTTCAACGACAAATTCGACGAGGTTATAAAATATAAGGCCGGTGATAAGTACGGCAACCTGAGAAATTTTATTGAGCGTAAGCGGTTTGTTGACATGATGTATAGTTTTATATTAGCGCAGGAGAAGGTTGATAACGGGTGGTATACTTCGTCGGTCAAGTCGAAAATCAGGAAAATAGCGGCCAAACTCAAGGATACAAGCGAAGCGCTGTCTAAATTGCAGTTAGAGGGGGCGCAGAGAAAATAATGCTGTTGGATTATCTTGAAGCCATTGCAGGCAGGCTGAAAAACAACATAAAGGTGTGGTTTTGCCCGGCCTCATTTGAGACCATTTTGGCGGCTAAAATGCTTAGAGAAAAGTTTTCGGTATTACCTGCAGGCTTTTGTGACAATGATATAAAAAAACATAACAAAAGTATTAACTCTTTTTCCGGCTTAAAGATATTGTCTTACGATGATGTTTTAGCGGATGAGGCGTCCGAATTTTTTGTAGCTTCACCGTTTCATTCCGCCGAAATAATAGGCGGCTTGACGCTTGAAAGGGGTGTTTCGCCGTCAAGAATCATAAATTATCAGCCTGTTGAGAAAAGGAAGACCTGCGCAAGATTTGCGCAGAATTGGATAGTGGAGGATAAAAATTTTGTTTGCTGCTGTATAGAGGAGTACAAACCGAAATTTGATAATCAAAATCTTGATGTCGTGCGTGGGATTGATTACATTGATAAAATGCGGAATGATTTAATTGACGGCAGAATTGAACTGCCGGAAGGCTGTAAGGGCTGTTTTAATAATAAAGATGTTTATATTTATGCTTCGCGCAATCTTACGTCTTTTGATTTTTCTTTTAAGGGTTGGTGTAACTATAAGTGCGACTATTGTTCTGCAAATCACCCAGATTTTAAAGGTTACAACAATAGATTCGCTTTGGAAGAGTATTTAGTTGAAATTGAAAAACGCGGCATATTGAACGACATATTTTCAGTACTTTACGCAGTAGGAGAGCCGACATTAAATGAGAAGAGATTTTCGCTTTACAGGCATTGCGAAGAAAAGCAGTATTTTCTTGATGTTTTTACAAATTGCTCCGTGTTTGACAAGGCATTGTTTGAGTTAGCCCATAAGGCTCCCGTTATTGCCCGTAAATCGTTTGATGCCGGGGTGCCGGAGACTTATGCAAAAATAAAGGGAATTAACTGCTTCTCAAAAATGCTTGAGAATGTCAGGCGTTACAGTCAGGCGTCTTTCTTTGCTTTGAACCCCAAATATCTTTTTGTACCCGGAATTAATGATGATGAGGAGAATATTAACGAATTTGTTAAGATTTGCGCAGAACTTAATGTAGACATTGTAACTCCGGTATTCAGTTTTCTTGACAGCAAGTATTTTGATTCTGTTAGGGCAAAAGAGATGTTTGGTTTTCTTGTAGAAGAGCTTTCGAACAATAACATATTTACCGCAAACGTGGACACGCTTTATTCGGAAGCCTACCACAAAACGTACGTTGAGTCGTTTGGGCAGGTATAAAAATGCCGGAAAATGCGGTAAAGCCGGAAGTTGTTGGAACAGGATAAGGCAACGTAATAGTTCCTGGAAAATAAACAAAAAGGAGGCTAAGGCAATGATTATTGACTCTGTAGAGCCCATTAGTATCGAAGATTACCATTATGTGAGAACCACGCCCCATTTCAACATAAACGTTCTCAAGCCTGATATATACGAGGGCGGGATCATAGTATACGGGGCGGGGGACCACTGCGTCAAGTTTCTGGCGAGTTTGTTTTTGCGTGGTATAAAGGCTAACATCCTCTGCGTGGCGGACGCTGACCCCAATAAGCGCGGCAAGAGCATTCTGGGGCTGCCTGTGGTATCGCTTGAAGAGCTGCGGCAATACGACAGGCGTACGCCGGTTGTAGTGACGCCGCTTAACGGTTTCAGGCAGATAACCGGGAATCTGAAGGGCATGCGGTTCACTAATCTGTTCTATTGTGATAAAGCTACAAACAGGTACGTAAGGTTTATGGATAAATATTTGCGGGATGATGGCCGGGGCGGGAGCTATTTTGACTTTGGCGGGGCGTTGTTGCCGGATGTGGAGGAGGCGGATTTAGGGGCTTTGATGGATGTATTTAGCGATATTTTTCAAATTCCGCTTTTTCACGGTGATAACTATGGCAGAACGCTTGTAGATATTCTGGATTTGTATATGCCTGAGGGCCCTTACGGCTATACGGACGGTGATTTTGATGTTACGGTTAAAGAGGGCGATACGGTTATAGACGCCGGTGCGTGGATAGGCGGCTTTAGCGCGTATGCCGCGAATAAGGGCGCGGAGGTTTATGCTTTTGAGCCGGCGTCTGCGACATTCGCTTTACTTGAGAAAACGGTAATGCTGAACAGGCCTCGCGGGATACATCCTGTCAGAAAAGCTCTGAGTGATAAGGTTGGGGAGCAGGTTGCCGTAACGACCCTTGACGCTTTTGTATCCGGGAACGGCATTAAGAGGGTAGATTTCATAAAAGCGGACATTGAGGGCGCGGAGAGGGATATGCTGCGGGGCGCAACGAACGTGCTGAAGGCTTTTGCCCCAAAGCTTGCGATTTGCACCTGTCATCTGCCGGATGATCCGCGGGTATTAGAGGACATTATTTTGGAGGCGAACCCCAGGTACAGGGTGGTTCATTTGCGGCACAAGCTGTTCGCCTGCGCGGCTCTGGGGTGAGATTTCTGTTGCGGTTTGACTTTGGTATTGGCATATTGTAGTTTATAATCGTATGAATATAATCCTGAATCCCCTGCGTTGTCCGGTTTTTGTTAAATCTGTGGTAAGTTATTGTTGCCTGTACGGTTGACGTTTTCTCTGGGCAGGTTTTTTACCGGGTGGTCTTAATTGCCGTGTTACTGTGACATTGATATACTATAATATGTTATATTTGTCAGTATAGGCGTACATCCGGGCATTTTTTATTTTTAGCTCTTGACACCGCCCGCCGCATGATTTATTTTATTGCGCGGTACTGGAAAACGGCTTTAACCCCTAAGGATACCGCCGCATGCCCTTAACACCTGGATTCGACAACGACCTTTATCTCGCGCGGCAGACTGCCGCTATCGCGGAGAGGGTCAGTTGTTTCCAAAACAAGCTGTATTTGGAGTTCGGGGGCAAGCTTTTGTATGATTATCACGCCTCCCGGGTGCTTCCGGGGTTCGATCCCAACGTTAAAATGCGGCTTTTGCAGAAGCTGAAAGACGATGCCGAGGTTGTATTATGTATATATGCGGGTGATATTGAGCGGCGCAAAATCCGGGCGGATTTCGGGATTACCTACGATTCCGACGCCCTGAAGCTGATTGACGACCTTGGGGAGTGGGGCATATCGGTGTCGGCGGTGGTGATTTCCCGCTACAGCGAGGGGCAGTCCGCCGCGCGGGCGTTCAAGGGCCGGTTGGAGCGGCGGGGGGTGGCCGTATATACCCACGGGGCGACCAAGGGGTATCCTACCGATGTGGAGGCGATCGTCTCCGAGGAGGGGTACGGGGCCAATCCCTACATTCCGACCGCCAAGCCGATTGTAGTGGTGACGGGGCCGGGGCCGGGGAGCGGGAAGCTCGCCACCTGCCTGTCGCAGCTCTACCACGACTACCGGCGGGGGGNGGAGTCCGGGTACGCCAAGTTCGAGACTTTCCCCGTTTGGGACCTGCCGCTCAAGCACGAGGTCAATGTCGCCTACGAGAGCGCGACCGCCGATTTGAAGGATGTCAACATGATTGACCACTTCCACCTTGAGGCGTACAACGAGAAGACAGTCAACTATAACAGGGATATCGAGGCGTTTCCGGTGGTTAAGAGGATTATTGAGAAGATTACGGGGCGCGAGTCCTTTTACAAATCTCCTACCGATATGGGCGTAAATCAGGTATCACGCGGGATTACGGACGACGCGGTGGTGCGGGAGGCGGCCAGGCAGGAGATTTTGCGGCGGTATTTTCGGTCTGCGTGCGAGTACGCGATGGGCGGCGGCGAGAAGGATGCGCTTTTGCGGGTTGAGCTTCTGGTGCATGATGTGGAGGCCAGGCCTGAGGACCGCTGCGTGGTATCTCCGGCGCGGGCTGCGGCGGAGCGGGCGCGGGAGCGCGGCAAGGGCAACGAGGGGGTGTTTTGCGGCGCGGCGCTGGAGCTCAGGGACGGGCGGATAATTACCGGGTGCAACTCGCCGCTTATGCACGCGGCGTCGAGCCTTGTGCTCAACGCGGCCAAGGAGCTTGCGGGTATCCCGGACAATATGCATCTGCTGCCGCCGAATATTACAGAGTCTATAGGCCGGCTTAAGAGCGAGATCCTGCATGATAAGAAAGTCAGCCTCGATTTGGACGAGACGCTGATTGCGCTGGGGATAAGCGCGATTTCCAATCCTGCGGCGGATATGGCGCTCAAGAAGCTCAAGGAGCTGAAGGGGTGCGAGGTGCACATTACGCACATACCCACGCCGGGCGACGAGGCGGGGTTGAGGAAACTGGGGGTTAATTTGACAAGTGACCCCGATTTTTCGACTAAGTCGTTGTTTGTGACATAAATATTTTTTGCCCCGCTGCTCCTTTTATTGCGGGGCGGCGGAATAAGGCAGAGCGGGCGGCATGATGCCGCCCCTGCAAATTATTGCGGCGGAATATGCATGGCAGGCTGCGGGGGACGCGGTTTACCGCGCCCGCCATTTCGCAAAAAGGAGCGATTGATCATGGGCGGTTTTTTTGGGGTAATCACCAACGACAGCGAAGTTTGCGCTACGCGCTTGTTTTACGGGACCGACTACCACTGCCACTTGGGTATTCGCAGGGGCGGGCTTGTTACCGTGAGCGGTTCGATGTTCACGCGCGTTATCCACGATATTACCAACACGCAGTTCAGGAGCAAGTTCGACTCGGATTTAGACAAGCTGAACGGGCAGGCGGGCATTGGGGTCATAAGCGATTATGAGGACCAGCCGCTGATCATAGGGTCGCATCTGGGGACTTACGCCATAGTGACCGTAGGAGCGATAAAGAACGACGTGGAGCTTACGCAGCGGGCGTTTAATAAGCGCCTCACGCATTTTTCGGAGATGAGCGGGAACGAGCTCAACGCTACCGAGCTGACGGCGACGCTGATAAACGAGGAGGAGAGTTTTGAGGCGGGTATCAGGGCCGCGCAGGAGAAGATAGAGGGGTCGATGTCTATGCTAATCCTCACGCCTAAGGGTATTTACGCGGTGAGGGACAGGCTGGGGCGGACGCCGGTTGTAATCGGTAAAGGCGAGAGCGGTTACGCGGTGACTATGGAGACCTGCGCGTTCTATAATCTGGGGTACGAGGTGGAGAAGGAGCTTGGGCCGGGGGAGGTTGTGTTCATCACCAAAGACGGGTATGAGCAGCGCGTGGCGCCGGGCGATAAAATGCAGATATGCACGTTTTTATGGATATACTACGGTTATCCGGCGTCCGACTACGAAGGCATAAACGTGGAGCGCTCGCGTTACCGCTGCGGTGCGGCGCTTGCCGCGAGGGACAATGTAGAAGTCGATTTCGCCGCGGGGATACCTGACTCCGGTGTGGCGCACGCGCTTGGGTACGCGCAGAAGAAGAAGATATCATACAGCCGTCCGTTCGTCAAATATACGCCTACGTGGGCGCGGTCGTTTTTGCCCCCCAATCAGGCCGCGCGGGAGCTTGTGGCCAAAATGAAGCTGATACCTGTAAAGAAGCTTACGGAGGGGAAGAAGATTCTGTTCTGCGACGACTCCTTAGTCCGCGGCACGCAGCTGAAGGACACGCTGCAGCGGCTTTACGCTTACGGCGCTGAAGAAATACACATGAGGCTTGCCTGCCCGCCGTTATTCTTCGGATGCAATTATCTTAATTTTTCGAGGTCGAAATCTGAAATGGACCTGGCTACGAGGAAGGCTATCGTTACGATGGAGGGGAGCGATAAGTATAATATTGAGGAGTACGTTAACGAAGAGTCTGATAAGCACCACGCGATGATAGAGTATATCCGTTCGGGGATGGGCCTTACGTCGCTGGCGTTTCAGAGGCTGAATGATATGATAGAGGCGATAGACATCCCCGGCGGTAATATGTGCACGTATTGCTGGACGGGGTGTACGGGGTGCGGTAAATGATAACAATAACATATAACGATAAAATAAGGAGCGGTTGAAATGCCAAAACGCGGCGACATCAAAAAAGTAATGATCATAGGCTCTGGTCCGATTATTATCGGTCAGGCCTGTGAATTCGACTATTCCGGCACGCAGGCGTGCAAGGCCCTGCGTTCGCTTGGGTATCAGATAGTGCTTGTAAACTCCAATCCGGCGACGATCATGACCGACCCGGAGACGGCGGACATCACTTACATTGAGCCGCTCAATGTCCCGTCGCTTGAGCGCATCATCGCCAAGGAGCGCCCCGACGCGCTGCTGCCTAATCTTGGCGGGCAGGTTGCGCTCAACCTGTCGATACAGCTTGACAAGCAGGGAATCCTCAAAAAGTACAATGTTGAGGTTATAGGTATCGACATCCCCGCAATCGAGCGCGGCGAGGACCGTATCATCTTCAAGGAGGAGATGAACAAGCTGGGGATTGAGATGGCGAAGAGTGAGGCAGTGTATTCGGTGGAGGATGCCGAGAAGGTCGCCGCGGAGCTTGGTTATCCCGTAGTTGTACGTCCGGCGTATACAATGGGGGGGACGGGCGGCGGTATTGTTTATAACATAGAGGAACTGAGGACGGTGGCGAGCAGGGGCATTGCCGCGAGCATTATCAATCAGGTGCTCATAGAGGAGTCGGTGCTCGGCTGGGAGGAGCTTGAACTTGAGATCGTGCGCGACAAGACTGGCAGCAAGATCACCGTCTGTTTCATAGAGAACGTGGATCCTATGGGCATACACACCGGAGATTCGTTTTGCGTTGCGCCCATGCTGACCGTGCCGCAGGAGCTGCAGAAGCGCCTGCAGGACGCCGCGTATTCGATTGTCGATTCCGTGAACATCATAGGCGGCTGCAACGTGCAGATGGCGCATTGCCCCAAGACCGACCGCATAGTGGTAATTGAGATTAACCCGCGCACGTCGCGCTCGTCGGCGCTGGCGTCCAAGGCTACCGGCTTTCCGATCGCGCTCGTATCCGCGAAGCTGGCCGCGGGGATGACGCTCGCCGAGATGCCCTACTGGAGGGACGGCACGCTCGACAAATACACGCCGTCGGGCGATTACGTGGTTGTAAAGTTCGCGCGCTGGGCGTTTGAGAAGTTCAAAGGTTCGCAGGACAAGCTGGGCACGCAGATGAAGGCTGTGGGCGAGGTGATGAGTATAGGCAAGAATTACAAAGAGGCGTTCCAGAAGGCTATAAGGTCGCTTGAGAACGGACGTATGGGGCTCGGTTTTGCCAGAGATTTCAACAGGAAGTCTAAGGACGAGCTGCTCGACATGCTCAAGGAGCTGACAAGCGAGAGGCATTTCATGATTTACGAGGCGTTCAGGAAAGGCGCTACGGTAGAGAAAGTCCACGATATTACCAGTATCAAGACGTGGTTTTTGCAGGAGGTGAAGGAGATGGTCGACTTTGAGGAGGAGATCATCGCCAAATACCAGAACAAGCCGATGCCGAACGATGTTCTTGAGAAAGCGAAGAAGTGGGGGTTCGCGGACCGTTACCTCTCTGTGTTGACCGGCGTCAAGGAGTCTGCGATAAGGAAGCAGCGTTTGGATATGGGCCTCATAGAGGGCTGGGAGGCGCTGCCTGTCAGCGGGGTTGATGATAAGGCGTTTTACTACTACTCCACGTTCCACAGCAGGAACCGGCTTGATACGAAGAGTTCAAAGCGCAAGGTGATGGTTCTGGGCGGCGGGCCTAACCGCATCGGGCAGGGGATAGAGTTCGACTACTGCTGCGTGCACGCCGCGTTTGCGCTGAGGGATATGGGGGTCGAGACGATTATGGTCAACTGTAACCCCGAAACCGTGTCTACGGATTACGATACGTCGTCGCGCCTTTACTTCGAGCCGTTGACGGTAGAGAATGTTTTGAGCATTTACGATATGGAGCAGCCGGACGGCGTTATCGTGCAGTTCGGCGGGCAGACGCCGCTTAATCTGGCTAACCAGCTCGCCGGGGCCGGCGTGAAAATTTTGGGGACTACGCCAGATATCATTGACCTTGCCGAGGACCGAGACCGCTTCAACAGCATGATGGACAAGCTCGGCATCCCCATGCCGGCATCCGGTATGGCGGTAACGGTAGACGAGGCGCTTGCCGTGGCGGAAAAAATCGGGTATCCGGTGATGGTACGCCCCTCATACGTCCTTGGCGGCCGCGGTATGGAGGTCGTTCATGATGACCAGATGTTGAGGATGTATATGGGCCTCGCTGTTGACGTTACCCCCGAACGTCCCATCCTTATCGACAAATTCCTTGAGAACGCAATTGAGGCTGAGGCGGACGCGTTGAGCGACGGCAAGAATGTTTTCATCCCCGCGGTGATGGAGCACATCGAGCAGGCCGGCATCCACTCCGGCGATTCCGCTTGCGTGATACCGCCGGTGAGCATTCCTGCGGAGCATGTAGAGACTATCTACTCCTACACGAGCAGAATCGCATTAGAGCTTGGCGTTGTGGGGCTGATGAATATGCAGTACGCTATTGCCGACGGTAAAGTTTACGTACTCGAAGCCAACCCGCGCGCGTCGCGTACCGTTCCTGTGGTGTCAAAGGTTTGCGATATACAGATGGCCACTTTGGCCACCGAGGTGATGATGGGCAAGCGGCTTGCCGATTTCAACCTCAAGCGCAGCAAGGTCAGCTTCTACGGCGTTAAGGAGGCGGTCTTCCCGTTCCACATGTTCCCGGAGGTAGACCCTATCCTCGGCCCGGAAATGCGTTCGACCGGCGAGGTGCTTGGCATGGCGGAGGAGTTCGGCCTCGCGTTCTTCAAGGCGGAGGAGGCCGCCAATCAGCAATTGCCGCTTTCCGGCAATGTGTTAATGAGCATCTCGAAGTCTGAGGTTATGGAGGGCCGCGTAGCCGGCGTCGCACGCAAGTTTGTTGATTTGGGCTTTGGGATATACGCGACGGAGGGCACGCACGAGTTCCTTAAGAAGAGCGGCATAGAGAGCAGGCCGGTTTGCAAATTGCACGAGGGGCGTCCTAATATTTTGGATTTGATTGCCAACAAGGATATTCAGCTGATAGTGAACACTCCGGTGGGCAAGAAGAGCCAGCATGACGATTCGTACATCCGCAAGGCGGCGGTGAAGCACAAGCTGCCATACATCACCACGGTCGCCGCCGCCGCCGCCGCCGCCGAGGGAGTGGCGGACATGAAGAGCAAGAAGACGGTGATACATTCGCTGCAGGAGTATCACGCGATGATAAATAAGTAGCGGCTGGTTGTTGTTGATGTATTGACGGGCATTGGCGGTGTATGATGATGTGTTGACTGTTATTGATAACGCTTGATACTATGCAGGGACGCCCGTTTATTAACGGTTCAGGCGGTATCGCATATATTAATCCTTATAACGGGAGGTAACGGATGAAAAATCTGATTGAATTTGTTAAAGAGCGCGGGATGCTTGTTATGCTTACTGGGATGTTCACTCTCACCGCCGGCGTGATCTGCTATTTGGCGATTGATCATTCACCCAGATTGAAATCGTTAGCGTATCTGACGTATGGCTCTGTTGCGCTGATTGCCCTTGGCGTTGTTATCTACATAGCCGGGCGTTTGTCGGTGGCAGCCGAGCGCCGCCGCGTCACGCGGCAGGCGCGTTACGGCCGTTCATTAGATGACAAGGACGGCGATCTATGAAAATCAGGATACAGGATTTGATCCGCACGAACTGCGTCATAATAGACCTTAAGCAGGCCGGTAAGTTAGAGGTTATAGACTCGCTTGCCCGTTTTCTTTGCTCGGTAAGCGGCCTTCCCAACGCGGATGTCGTTTCGAGCAAGATTGTTGAGCGCGAGACGGAGATGTCGACCGGCATAGGCTACGGCATAGCAATTCCGCACGCGCGCCTGCCGGGGATCGACCGCCTCTATATGGCCGCCGCGAGATCGGCGGAGGGAATAGAGTTCGATTCGCTTGACGGGCAGGCCGTGAATCTCGTATTCATGATGGTCTCGCCCGAAAACACCTCGGCGGAGCACACGCAGGTACTGTCGACGCTGTCGCAGGTTATGTCGTACGAGGACGTAAGGAGCAAACTGATGGAGGCGGATACGCCGGAGGCGTTTGTAGAGGTTATCGCGGCCGCCGAAAATAAATATACGAGCATACTGTAGGGCTTGCCCGATGCCATCCGTATATTTCCAGACGTTCGGCTGCCAGATGAATACAGCCGACTCCGACGCCATATACCAGCTGCTGGCGCAGCGCGGCTTTGTACTTAACGACTCTTGTGTTGGCAGCGATTTGATAATCGTCAACACCTGCAGCGTACGCGAAGCGGCGGAGAAGCGGGCGCTGGCGCGTATCGCGGAGTTCGCTAACGGGAAAAAAAATCATCCCGGCCAAAAACTCTGGGTGATAGGGTGCATGGCGGAACGTTTGGGGGACGCTTTAAAAAAGGATATTCCGGGGATAGACAACATTATAGGCGCCAAACAGATGGAGCGGATTGATGATGTTATCGAATCGCAATTTCCCAAATGTCAGGGTGATGATAAGACGTCATCATCAATATTCCAAAAGACGGCGGTTACGGATTTTGTTCCGGTGATGCGCGGGTGCGACAACTACTGCGCGTACTGCGTGGTGCCGTATGTGCGCGGGCGCGAGATGTCGGTGCCTTATGACGTTATCGAATCCGCCGTAAAACAAAAGGTCGGCGCGGGGATAAGGGAGATAACGTTTTTGGGGCAGAACGTCAACTCGTACAATCACGGCGGGATTGATTTCCCCGAATTGTTATCGAGGATGGCGGGGGTGGACGGGCTTGAGAGGATACGGTTCACCACGAGCCACCCCAAAGACTGCACCGGGCGGCTGATAGACGTAATGGCTTCGTCTCCCAAAATCGCCGCGCACCTCCATCTCCCGTTTCAGGCCGGGTCCGACCGAATCCTCGCGCTGATGAACCGCAGGTACACCGCTTCCCAGTACCGGGGGTTTATCGACACGGTGAAAAAGCGCGTTCCGGGGGTCGATCTGACGAGCGACATCATGGTCGGCTTCCCCTCCGAGACCGACGCCGAGTTCCGCGAGACGCTCGCTCTTGTGCGGGACATCCGCTTCACGGCCGCTTTCATGTTCGCCTACTCCCCGCGCGAGGGCACCGCCGCCGCGCTTATGCGGGAGGGGATATCTAAGGCGGAAAAGCTGGCGCGGCTTTCGGAGCTTATAGCCCTGCAGACCGAAATAACCCGCGAAATCTACGAAAAATCGGTGGGTGAGGAGCTGGAGGTGCTGGTTACCGGCCGCCAGCAGAAGCGGGACAGGGCGTGGATGGGGCAGGACCGCGGGTGTAAAAGAGTATTAATTAGTTGCGAAGAGGGTGTGGCAGGAATGATTTTTAAGGTAAGGGCTGTTAAAAGCAGCGGGATGACACTAATAGCGGAAAGGGTTGGGCAATGAAGATCATTAAATGGGGTTTGGTGATAGCGGCGACTTTCGCCGTGGCGTGCGTGCTGATATTTACGTTTATGCAGGATGAGTTCAAGGCGACCGCGGCGGTGAAGCTGATTTTTACCGAGACGCCGGAGTTCCCGCTCTACCTGTTCACCGCCGCGACTTTCGCCATAGGGCTTTTGATGGGCTTTTTCGCCGCCGCCTACTACTATATAGCGGGGCAGGCGGGCATCCACAGCAAGAAGAAGGAGATAAAGCGGCTTGAGGAGACCGTAAAAACCATGGAAACCGAGCTGGCGCGCCTGCGCGAGCATACCGTGGCCGAGGTCGAAGAGATGCGGGAGGGTATCGAAAAGACGCTGGAGAAGGGCACCGCGTCGCTCAAGGCGGTGGGGGAGAAGGACATATTCGCATGAGGCCTGTAATATATGTTATTCGGTGGATAATGTCGGCGCGGGTTATGACGGCCGCCGCCGCGCTCCTTGCCGTCACCCTGTCCGCCGTTGCGCCTGTCACCGCCGCACCGCCGCTTTCCCCCGAAATCTCCGCCGCGCTGACCATGCCGCTCGCCGACGCCCTGCGCATAGCCGACTCCCTCGCCCGCGCGCAAAATACGCCGCCGGCGGTAAAGGCGCAGAGCAATAAGGTGCTGGGGGATTACAGGTTCGCCCGCGAGGACTATAAGGGCGCCGCGGAGTTCTACCGGCAGGCGACGACGCTCGACACGGCGGCGATATACAGGGAATTGTATGACGTATCGATGCATATGGCATCCGCGCCGGCGCAGACGCGGGTACCGGCGCCGCAAAATGTACCGGGACCGGCATCTCAGCCGGCCACGGTATCAACTCCGCAAACAGCGCCGGTATCAACACCTCCTCAGCCGGCCCCTGCATCACCGCCGCAAAATGTGTATGAATCGGCGTCTAAAAATACGCAGGGGATGATACCGCAATCCTTCACCGTACAGGTCGGCGCGTTCGGCTCAAAGGTCAACGCCGACAACCTTGCCAAAAAGCTCACGGCGTACAGCGGCGTAAACGTCTCCACCGCTACGAGTGGAGGCGGGCAGACTGTGTACAGGGTGAGGGTGGGAGCGTTTGACAAGAGGGAAGACGCGGAGGCGCTTGCCGTTAAACTGAACAGGGAGACCGGTCTGGCGGCCAAGGTTCTTATCACCGGGCAATAATTCAAGGAGACTGTATGCTGGAATACGAGATCGTAATAGGTTTGGAGGTACACGCGCAGCTGTCCACAAAAACAAAGCTCTTCTGCGGCTGCACCACCCCGTTTGGCGACCCGCCCAACACCCACGGCTGCCCGGTCTGCTTGGGCCTCCCCGGATCTCTGCCCGTCCTAAACCGCGCGGCGGTGGAGATGGCCGTGCGCGCCGGGTTGGCGCTGGGCTGCGAGATCAACAACAAGTCGATATTCGCGCGCAAAAACTATTTTTATCCCGACCTGACCAAAAACTACCAGATATCGCAATACGAGTTGCCGGTATGCGGGCCGGGTAAGCTGCCCATTGTGGTTGACGGGGAGGAATTCACGATTGGCGTAACGCGCGTGCATCTTGAAGAGGATGCCGGAAAGCTGATACATGATTTGGATCCGGATTCGCTGTTCGATGTGAACAGGAGCGGCTCGCCGCTTATAGAAATCGTCTCCGAGCCCGATATGCGCAGCCCCGCGCAGGCGCACGCCTATCTCGCCGCGCTCAAGCAGATACTCGAATATTTGGGCGTATGCGACTGCAACATGGAGGAGGGGAGCCTGCGCTGCGACGGGAACATATCGCTGCGCCCCAAAGGCCAGCAAAAGTTCGGGACGAAGACAGAAATCAAAAACATGAACAGCTTCAAAAATCTCGAAAAAGCGCTGGAATACGAGGCCCGCAGGCAGGAAGAGGTACTGCGTTCGGGCGGGACGGTTGAACAGCAGACGTATCTCTGGAACCCAAGCGAGAACCGCTCAATACCCATGCGTTCAAAAGAGGACGCGCACGATTACAGGTATTTCCCCGATCCCGACCTGCTGCCGCTCGTTGTGGAAACCGACTGGGTCGAGGGCGTCAAAAAATCCCTGCCCGAACTGCCGGGGGTGCGCCGCAGGCGGTTTGAGGATAAATACGGAATTTCCGCCTACGCCGCTGAAGTATTGACAGGCTCGCGCGCGCTGGCGGATTATTTTGAGCAGTGCGTTGACAAGTGCGCCGATGCCAAAACGGCGTCTAACTGGGTGATGACGGATATCATGCGGATGATGAACGACGGGAAGATCGAGAGCCCGTTTGAGTTGAAGACGACGCCGGAGAGATTGGGCAGGCTGATAAAGCTGATAAACGACGGCGGCGTGTCCGCAAAAGCCGCGAAGAAGGTGCTTGACATGATGGAATCCGAGGGCAAGGAGCCGGAGGCCGTCGTTAAGGAGCAGGGCCTCTCGCAGGTATCAGACGCATCCGCCCTCGAAGCGGTCGTAAAGCAGGTGGTGGACGCGCACCCCGACGAGGTTCAGCGGTACAGGGGCGGGGACAAGAAGCTCACGAGTTTCTTTATGGGCCAGATAATGAAGGCCTCGAAGGGCGCGGCGAACCCCAAAGAGGTCAGCGCAATCCTCAACAGGCTGCTGGGGTGACGCTTGTCAATGAGGAATTTTATCATCATACTGGCAATAACGCTGTGCGCTCAGGCAATCCTGGCGCAGGGTGCCGACACTTCCGCCCGCATATCAACAGATATCGCGGCGGACAGCGCCATTGATACCGCTGTAAACAAATCCGCCCTTGCGTCGCCGGAAATATCTGCGGATACTTCCGGCGACGCAAGGGCGGATATCCCTGCGGATACCCTTATCGACAAATCCGGTTGGTTTGTGTTTGATGATGATATGAATGATATGGATGAGGACGAGCGTATCCTTGCCGAAATAGCTTTGGACACAGCAATCGTATTAAGGCCCGACGTAATCCGCCGCGAGCACAACTACCGCCGTCAGACCCGCCTCGCCATAGTTATGATGGCGTTCATAGCCGTGGCAATGACGACAGCGCAATCATGGAATCCCCGGTAGTCTGAACCTTTAATTTCTGTTGCTGATAACCGGCGCGGGCACCTTACCGCCGCGGTTGATAAACACCGCCGGCGAGAACCGGTTGACAGCCATGACCGGCGCCGTCCCCAAAAGCCCCCCGAACTCGATGCTGTCGCCGACCGTCTTGCCCGGCGCCGGTATTATCCGCACCGCCGTGGTCTTGTGGTTGATTACGCCTATGGCGCACTCATCCGCTATGATGCCGCTTATAATTTCGGCGGGTGTATCGCCCGGCACCGCGATCATGTCGAGCCCCACGCTGCATACGGAGGTCATGGCCTCAAGTTTTTCTAATGACAGGCTGCCCCTCCTGACCGCGTCGATCATCCCCGCGTCTTCGCTGACGGGTATGAACGCGCCGCTGAGGCCGCCCACGTACATACCGGCCATGAGCCCGCCTTTTTTTACCGCGTCGTTGAGCAGGGCGAGCGCGGCGGTTGTGCCGTGCGCCCCTACGCTTTCGAGCCCCATATCCTCAAGGATATGCGCCACACTGTCGCCCACCGCCGGCGTGGGTGCGAGGGAGAGGTCGATGATCCCAAGCTGCGCGCCCAGACGCTTCGCCGCCTCCCGCGCGACCAACTGCCCAACGCGGGTGATTTTGAACGCCGTTTTTTTGACGCACTCCGCGAGCTCCCCGAAGTCCGCCCCCGCGCCGATCCTGTCAACCGCACTCTTGACCGCGCCGGGGCCGCTCACGCCCACGTTTATTACCCGGTCCCCCTCGCCGATGCCGCAGAACGCGCCCGCCATGAACGGGTTGTCCTCAACGGCGTTGGCGAAAACAACGAATTTGGCGCACCCTATGGCGCCCTTGTCCTTAGTCAGCTCGGCGGTCTCCCTGATGACGGCGCCCATCAGCTTCACAGCATCCATATTAATGCCGGACCTTGTAGACGCCACGTTGACGGATGAACACAGCCTCTCGGTGGACGACAGCGCTTCGGGTATCGTCCTCAAAAAAGCCTCTTCCGCCGCGGTCGCCCCCTTGTGCACCAGCGCGGTGTACCCGCCTATGAAGTTGACGCCGCACTCAACTGCGGCCCTGTCGAGGGCGTTTGCGACGAGCAGGAAACCTTTTTCGTCTTTAGCCAGCAGGCTAGCCGGGGTTACGGATATCCTCTTGTTGACAATGGGTATGCCGTACTCGCTCTCAATCTCGTCGCCCACGGCCACGAGGTTCTTTGCGGCGCCAGTGATCTTGGCGCGTATATTGCCGGCGGTCCGCCCGCTGTCCCCGTCTATGCAGTCAAACAGGCTGATGCCCATGGTGATCGTCCGAACATCGAAGTTGTTCTTCTCGATCATCTCGATGGTCTCTAAAATCTCATTTCTGTCTATCATCGTCAAAAATCCTTATTTCGTATGTATGGCCGCCCGCGCGTGACTGGCGGACTGGGCCGGGCGTCCCTGCCAGAAATCATATTTTATGCATTGCGTTAAAGATATCCTCGTGCTGGATCGTTATGGACATACCTATCTCCGAACCGAGTTTGTCGAGTTCGTCGGATATCTCCGAAAACCTCTTTGAGCACTTGCTCACATCCACCAGCATTATCATGTGGAAGTACTCCTGCAGTATGGACTGGCTGATGTCTAATACATTGATATCTATGGAGAACAGGAATCCCGACACTCTGGCGATGATGCCCATCCGATCCTTGCCTACTACCGAGACTATTGCTCTCATAATGGTTAATTTCCTTTATTGATTTTATTTCTGTTACCGTTAAATTCCCATTTGGTATACACGCTATAGGCATAGGCTCAGGATGCCGTCCGGCGACATCACGCTGGTCGTGCAGTCGTCGGGCGGCATCCTGAGCCTATGCCGCTGATTGCAACAAATTTACACTTATCGCAGATAACGCCAGGCAACAACAAAATATACATATTGGGGCGGATAAATGTCAAAATTGAAATATATCTTGCGTACACCCATGTTTTTCCATATATTATATTATGAAGAGCGTACTAAAAACATAGTTTTCTAAAATTTTTATGGGAGGTTTTATGAACAGTCGGGCCCTTTTTGCCGTAATGGCGCTGTCTGTCGTGCTTTTGGCGGTTAATTTTGCCACAGCCGCGCCGCACGACGGCGAGGAGTTCGCGCTTCGCCAGCCCGACGGATCCGAGGTCCGTGTGCTGGTTTGGGGCGACGAGTTCTATCAGACGGTCGAGAGCCCCGACGGCTATACCCTCGTTCGCGACGCCGACGGCTGGATCACCTACGCGCAGCTTTCCGCCGACGGGTCCGAGTACGTTTCCACCGGCGTGCGCTACACCGGGCCGCAGACCCGCGCCCCCGCCCTGCAGAAGAGGCTGCGGATAAGCAGGGAGTCTTTCGAAAAGAAGCACCGCAGCAACCGGGAGGCGCTGGGGTACGACAACGACGCCATGATACCTGAAGACCGCCGCCGAGGTGCGGCCGCCCCCGGCTTTGCCCCCGCACCGGGGGATGAGCCTACCAACTGGGTGGGTCTCACGGTCCTGATAAACTTCCCCGGCGGAACGAACCCGCGCACAGGGCAGACCAACGCCGCCGTGTCGTCCAATGTTACCCGGCAGTCCATGGAAGACTTCGCCAACAGGGTGGGCGGCTATAACGGCAGCACCGCGTCGGGCTCGGTCCGCGACTATTTTTGGGATGTGTCGAACGCTACCTTAGACTACTCCAACATCGTCGCCGACTTTGTTACGGTAGCTTATCCCAAAAACTATTACGATACGCTGACCAACTACCAGTTCGTCCCTGAGCTTATACAGAGCGCTCTCAACGAGATAAAGAAGCGGGTGGAGGCCAACCAGTTGGACATCAGCCACCTTAGCACGGAGGGCAGCAACAACACGGCGGTCGCGCTCAACATAATGTACGCCGGTTCGGCGTCTCAGGGGTGGTCCAACGGTATATGGCCGCATCAGGGGACATACCGCGCGCCGGGCAACACAAGCCAATCGGTTGTAAACGGCGCGGTGCCGGGCGGTACGCTTACCATAAACGTGCCGGCAACCAACGGGTCCGGCCCCGCCGCCGGCAAGAACATAAGGTTCAGCCGCTACCAGCTGGCAAGCCTCGGCACCGGCAACAGCCCGCCCGGAATAGGTACGTTCGTCCACGAGAACGGCCACATGATAATGCGCTGGCCCGACCTGTACAATTATGACAATACCGTCACGAACGTAGTTGCGAGCTACTGCGTAATGAGTTCATCCAACGGCTCGAACCCCCAGCAGCCCAACCCCATGTTCAGGGCTCAGGCCGGGTGGATAAACGTGACAGACATAACCAACATGAACGCGGTTCTCACGCATACCGCCAACGTCGCGCACAATGTGGTTACCGCGCCGCTCTCTACCCCCGAAGAGGCCTATTACTTCAGGCGGAATAACAACGAGGGATACTATATAGAGGCGCGCCGCCGCGTTGGCCGCAGCGCCAACATTCCCGGCGAGGGGCTGATTATATGGCATACCCACGCGTCAGGCGTAAACACGGCCCTTAACTCGACCAACCCGTTTCCCCGCGTAAAGGTAGTGCAGGCGAACCTCGCCACCAGTACAACGGTCGCGTTCCCGGCGGCCCCAACGGCTAACGCGCCTTTCCGCGCCGGCGGCGGCAGCAACAATACGGAGTTCCACAGTACATCCTCGCCGCCCGCCCGGTACTACGACGGGACGAACTCGCCCATAAGGATTACCGAGGTGAGCCAGCTCGGCGCCACAATGTCGTTTCGTATAGGCAGCGCGGTAAGCGGCCCGCCCACGTACCTGTTAGACGTTGTGAACGGGACTACCGGTACCGGGCTCTACCCGGCCGACACCACCGTCCGCATCGGCGCGCTGCCCACAAACGCCGCCGGGCGCGGGTTCGTCCGCTGGTCTGCAGATACTGACGCTCCGGCGCTCATACCGGCAAATATCTACGCCTGCACGACCACGGTGCGGACAGTCGCCAGAAACGTTTCCGTTACCGCCAACTATGGCCGCGTAGTGAGCATGCCGGGGATGTTCGAGGCCGACACGTTCGGGTTCGCGGGTGGGATTACGAGCCAGAGCAGCGCAAACGCGTCGGGCGGCAGGGTTGCCAGAGGTACAGCCGCAGGCAATTTCGCGGAGTATGTCGTGGATGTGGCGGCCGCCGGGGATTACCACTTCTCCTACAGGGTGGCGGGGGCGAGCGGGAATACGAGCCCAGGCAGGTTTGTGCTTAAAGATGTGACGAACAACATCGTATTCGATACCGTTATCATCCCCACCGGCGGCACGGCCTTGAGGACGGTTGAGGGGAAGACGGCGGCGCTTGGCGCGGGCAGGTCGGTGTGGCGTTTGGAGATTATCGCCGCTGCGGGCAACATAAATATAGACTGGATTCAGGCGGATAACGGGGAACGCCGCTACGACCTCACCGTTACCGGCGGAACCGGCAGCGGGAGCTACATAGCCGATACCACCGTCACCATAGCCGCCCCGCCTGCGAACGCCGCCGGGCGCTCGTTTATGCGCTGGAACGACGCCGACACGGCCACTCTAAGCCGGATAGCGGACATCTACGCCTGCACGACAACGGTTACTACGCGCGCCGCGTCCTCCTCGGTCGCCTCGGTTTACGCCCGCGCGTTTGTGCTGCCGGGCTACATTGAGGCCGATACGTTCGGTCTGGCGCAGGGGTTCCCCGGCAGCCAGAACATTACCGGGACATCGGGCGGCAGGGCGGCGCGGGTCCGCGACTCAAGCGTGTTTGCGGAGTATGTTGTGGATATTCAGGACGACGGCATCTACAAGCTCTCGTACGGCATACAGACGGGTACGGCGACTGCGGGCGTGTTCCGCATCCGCGACATGACTAACGGCGGCGTCACCATCGACTCGGTGGCCGTCCCCACCTCAACCAGTACGCGCATGCAGGCGGTTGAGGGGAAAGGCGTGTTCCTCAGCAAGGGCAAGGCGGTCTGGCGCTTCGAGCCGTTAGGCGGTAACTACGCCATAGACACGATCGGTGCGGAGTTCATGCGATCGTCGCCGGTCCGCACCGCCGCTGCCCGCGCGCCGTTAACGTATGACCTCAGGGCCGCGCCCTCCGGGAATATCAAGTTCGCGGTGCCGTCGTCTGAACACGTGAGTTTGAGGATGTACGACATAAAGGGCAGGATGGTCGCCGTGCTGCACGACGGCGTAAGGAACCCCGGCATATATAACGTAAGCATCTCCTCGCGGGCAGGCGGCATCGCTCAGGGTATGTATATAGTAAGGATGCGGAGCGGCTCGTATTCGAAGGACGTGAGGGNGAATTACCGCCGATGAACATACCGGAGCATCTGCTTAACGAGCGTTACGGCGACCGGTACTTCGACGTGGTAGACGCGATTGATGAGGCGAAGCGGATACACATAGGCAACAGCGGTATAGTTGACCGTTTGAAGCGGATGCCGGACGGTGGCAGGCGCGTGGCGATAGGGGAGACGGGGTTTGGCGCCGGGCGCCTTGTCGTCGCGCTTATGGAGGCGCTTGAGGAGAGCGGCATAAGCGGGACGGAGATAGAGTACCGCTCCGTAGAGCTGTACCCGGTGGATGCCGGCAGGATGGAACGCATTCTGGGGGAGTTTGGGGGCCGCGCCGGCCGGCACATAAAAGAGGTGGTCAGCGCGTACTCGCAGATTGACATATCGGTTCCGGGGTGGCATGATGCCGTTATCACCGGGGGCTTTGGGGTTATAGCCTTGCGCCTGTACATAGGCGAGGCGCTGGATATGGTATCGTCTTTGAGCGGGCCCTGCGACGCGTGGTTTTTGGACGGGCACTCCCCAAAAAAGAACCCGGATATCTGGCGCGGGGAGCTGATGCTGGCGGTCGGTTCCGCGACGAGGGAGGGGGGGACGGTTACGACATTTACGGTGGCCGGGCACGTAAGGCGGAGTCTGGAGGCGGCGGGGTTTACGGTCAAAAAAGTACCCGGATGCGGCGGCAAAAAGGAGGCCCTGTGGGGGNGTATGGATAAAAAAGGTAGTGGCGCCCCGCAGAATCAACAATAAAAAATTGATTTTTGCATTGCCGTAAATCTATATTATATAGTGGGATACTCCGTTTTACGCGGGGTTCAACACAATTTTAAGTTAAAGAGGTCTGTGCTCATGCCCAACAAAACGAAATTCGTCCGCAAGCCGGTAGGCAATTTTTTCATCAAAAAATCCCTGCAGATCGGCTTGATTTTCAAGGTCATGACGGCTGCGGTGCTGTCGCTGGTAGCCACGGCCGCCTCGTTGCTGCTCGTGTACTGGCTCTACTGGGTGAAGTACAATTCCATTGCTATCTACATCTGGAATCAGGACAACAACAACCTCCAGAAGGAGAGCATCCTCTTTCTGATACTCCCCACGCTCCTCATAAGCGCGGCGGTGGGCCTTGTGGTGGCGTTCGGCATAGGCCTGTACGCGTCCCGCAAGTTTGCGGTGCCCATCTACAAGATCGAGCAGTGGACCTCCATGCTCCTGCGCGGCCAGATGACCGCGGTGCTCAAGTTCCGCGAGCAGGAGGAGATGAAAGACCTCTCGCAAAGATGCAACGAACTGGGGACACACATACGCTCTACCCTGTTAGACATAAAAGGCAAGGTCAAGGCGATGCAGGAGGCGGGGATAAAAAGTCCCGAACTGGAATCCATAGCCTCAAAATTGGGCAGCATGGAACTGAGCAATCAGCCCATAGAGGTACAGGAGCCAAGCAAAAATCAGGAAGCGGAGCCTGTGGCCGGATAATTGTCTGAACGGGCGGCCGCCCCCGGCCGCCCGCAGCGTCTGTGCCGCGCGGCATCTGTCATAATCAACCCCAACGTATGCTTTTGACTTTGCATCCCGGTTAGATTTTATCCCGCATCAAGATTTTTTCTTACGTATCNCCCGGTACGCCCTCCAATACGGAAACGTCAATACCACAACGGTTATATGCCAGAATATTATCGACAAGGTCGTCCGGCCCGCCGCCCTGGCGTCTATGTTCAAACAATTCTCGGTGAACACAGGTTCCATAGAAAGATCGACAGACGCGCTGCGCAGTTGCAACGCCTCTCGCGCCGCTATGAAATAGCCGTAGGCCTTTCCGAGCGCGGCGGGGTCGGGGTAGCCCGCCCTCACGCGCAGGCGGAGATGGTCGAAGAGGAGTATTTTGAATGTGCAGGCCAGAAGGCGGCGGAGCCATCTGTAAACCTTTTTTCGCAGCGGTTTGTCGGTGGCGAGCTTGTATATTTTGTTTTTTTTGACGCGGTTGACGCGCTTTTTTATCTTTGACACGAGAGAAGAATCTTTTGGCATGCCTTTATAGGAGCGGTGCTCGCTGCGTTTTTCGTTATTGGCTGATTTGCGGGNATTTGCGGATTTGTTTTTGTCTGTGTTGACCTGCGCGTCATTGTCATTGGTATTGATACTGCCGTTATCCGGGCTGGTTGGCGGGTCATCATCGTTATTGATATTATTCTTAGTATTGACAGCGGGGTCATCATCCGTATCAATGCCATTATTATCCGTATTGACTGATTTATCGCCATTGGCATTGATTGCATTATCATCAGTATTGATTGTATTATTATCAGCATTAACCGGCGTGTTATCACCTGTATTTATGCTCTTTCTGCCTGTGTTGACAGATGCGTCCTCCTCCTCCTTATCATTCGCCCCAGCATCAACACCCTTATCTTTTTTCTCAAATCCCAAGATAACCATACGCTGCCGTGCGCCCGCCGAAGCGTATTCATATTTAAAGATTATGGGATGCAAATATGTTACCCAAAATTCGTATTCAGGCTCCTCGCGCTCCTCTTTCCTGAACGCAAGCGCCCCCCCGAAGCGTATGGGCGCGGCGATTATTATCAGCAGGAGGGCCGCCGCAGCCAGTATCGCCCACAGCAATGCCGTCCAAATCATATAACCACGCTCTTATTGTCAAACCCTTTGCCGCCGTCCTCGCTGATTTTGCCTTCCTCGTCGTCTTGGCTGTCCGTCTCCTTTATGGCGGGGCAGGCGCCCTGCGGGAACGCCCTTGTTTCCGTGACTACCACGTCCATGGTGATATCGTGCTCTTCGCGCGGCAGCGGTTCCCCGTTTATCTGGCAGTCGAAGGCGCATCCTACTATAAGCGCGTTGCCTTTGGCCTGTTTAAGGAAGCGGTCGTATATCCCGCCCCCGTGGCCGAGGCGGGTGCAGGTTTCGTCGAAAGCGAGCCCGGGGCAAACTATCGCGCCGAGCTGCTCTGTGCCTACATTGTCGCGCAGCCGCGCTACCGGCTCCAGAATGCCGTATGCCCCTATGGCCAGGTCTTCACCGCGCGGGGTGAATATTCGCCCTATGCCTATGGAGCCGTCTTTGCGGCAGTAGGGGAGCGCGACCCCGCGGCCTGAGCTTATGACTAAGTCGATAAGGGGGGCGGAGTCTACCTCGGTGCCCATCGTGCAGTAGAGCATTATCAGGTTGGACTCTAACAGGCGGGGCAGCGAGAAGATGTTCATAGCAATGCGCGCGCTCAGGCGCTCCGCCTCGGATTGGGCGACGGACCGGCGGACGGCCATATAATGCTCGCGCAGCTTTTTCTTCTCTTCGTTCACAGGGCGTTCCCCATTGGCTACGGTTATAAAATTATAATATACATTATGCCGTTATGCCGTATATTATTATGCCATATATTATATTGTAATGGTGAAAAACAATTCATAGCCCGTATGGGGTATTAATGGCCAAGGCCCAAAAAATCAGTGCGCTGGATCGTGTGGCGATCTCTTTTGGCTCCTCCGCCCGTGAGGCGGTGGAGCTTGTGGGCTCCATTTCCATATTCTATATGAGGATGCTCAAGTCGCTCCCGGCCTCGTTCAGGCGCCCCCACCTGCTTACCGAGCAGATGCTCATCCTCGGCGTGCAGTCTATACCCATCGTGCTTTTGACCTCCGTATTCGTGGGGGCGGTGAGCGCGTGGCAGGTGCAGTACATTTTCGGCGACGCTATTCCGCTCACCTACCTTGGCGCCGGGGTGGGCAAGGCGGTTTTCACGGAGCTGGGGCCTGTGCTCACCGCGCTGGTCATTACCGGCCGGATAGGCGCCAAGCTCGCCGCGGAACTGGGGACAATGAAGGTCACCGAGCAGGTCGATGCCATGGTCTGCCTGTCGCTCGACCCGTTCACGTACCTGCTCACCCCGCGCCTTGTGGCCTCCTGCGTTATGGTCCCCGTGCTCACGATATTTGCGGTCGCACTGGCCATAATCAGCGCGCAGGTAATTGCCGAATATGCCCTCGGCCTCAGTTTCGCCGCGTTTTACAAGGGGGTCCGGCTGCTGTTCAAGACGCAGGATATAGTCATTTGCGTGGTAAAATCGTTTGTTTTCGGCATGGTTATATCCCTCGCTGGCTGTTATTACGGCTTTTACGCCAAGGGCGGCGCGGTGGGGGTGGGCACGTACACCAAAAAGGCGGTTGTGGCGGCGATGGTGCTGGTTTTGGTAGGCAATTTGATTCTGGTAAACGTTTTATTGTGACCCCGGCGCAAAAAAATGACGTCCGAGGTTTGTTTTTTTGTAGTTTTTTTATTATTTTCATATAAATATGGTATTATAGACAATATCGTAAACACCGTAACCGTACTATTAACAGGTTCGCGATAAGGGGCTATGGAACAGCAACAGCAAACAGAAGACCGGCAACTGTTCGATAAGTGGCTGGCTGGCGATTCACGAGGTTTTTCGGCGCTCTATGAGCGGTACAGGAGCCGGGTGTTTGGTTTCCTGCTGCGCATGACCGGCGACCGTGATATAGCCGAGGATATGTTGCAGGAGACGTTTTTGGCGGCTATGCGGAACGCCGCGCAGTTCGACCGCTCGCGCAGCTTTCTGAGCTGGCTGTTCGGGATAGCGCACAAGCGGACGATCGACTACTACCGCCACGCCAAGGTGGAGTCCGACCACGTGGGGGACACGGATGGGTCGGTGGGGAGCAAGATTGATTCGCCCGACCAGGACTTGTCTTACAAGCGCCTGCGCAAGGCGGTGAACGAGGCGGTGTCGCAGCTGGAGCCATCCCAGCGCGAGGTATTCCTGCTGCGGGAGCTGGGCGGGGNGCCGTTCAAGGAGATCGCCGAGATGATGGATTGTCCCATAAATACGGCGCTGGGCCGCATGCGCCTCGCGCTGATAAACATGCGGAAGGAACTGAAAAAAAGGGGGATCGATGGCGTGCAGTAAATTTGAAGTTGCGGGCTTGCTGTATCTCTCGGGTGAACTGAACGCAAGCGAGGCTGAGGCCTACAAGACACACCTCAACGGGTGCGAAGAGTGCCGGCGCGAAACGGAGGAGTACGAAAAAGAGCGCGCCTCTCTCTACACGTCGGAGGTATTGGGGGACTACCCTTCGGAAGCGGTTGACAACGAGATTCTGAGGGTCTGCGCGAATCCTAAGAAGATGGTCGCGGCGTCTGCCATTACACCCATGATGCTCATCAGGAGGTACGCCCCCGTACCCATATTACTGATGCTCATTATGGTTGCGGTAGGGGGATACGTAAAATACCACTCGATGAGCGCGGGAGACCTGAGGGCAAAGTTGATAGCGGAAGACTCGGCACCGCCGGCTGTGGCAACGCCGGAAACGTTGCCGTCCCAAAACTCTGCCGAAACCGGTACCGATGAAAATCTGGCACTGGACGACAGTTCAGGCGACAGCGGCAGGGTGCCGGTAAAGCCTTTGGGCAATTTGGAGATGGAAGGGGTGGTCACAGTAAGCGAGGAGAGCAAGCCCTAGATGCTTAAAATCCTCTCCGGGATCAAACCGTCCGGCACTCTGCACATCGGCAATTATCTGGGTATGATACGCCCTATGGTCGAGTCGCAGGAGCGCGGGCAGCTCTTCTGCTTCGTAGCCAACCTGCACAGTCTGACGACACTGTTCGACGGCAGGCAGATGGCTAAGAACTCCACAGACGCTCTGATAGACATGATGGCGCTGGGCATAGACCCCCGCTGCTCCGTCTTCTGGCTCCAGTCCGATGTGCCCGAAGTCGCCGAACTGACGTGGTACCTCTGCAACATCNCCCCGGTGGGGCTGCTCGAACGCTGCCACGCCTATAAAGACGCGCAGGCCAAAGGCATACCCCCCAACCACGGCCTGTTCTCCTACCCCGTGCTCATGGCCGCCGATATCCTCTTGTACCAGTCGAACCTCGTACCGGTAGGCAAAGACCAGAAGCAGCACGTGGAGGTAACGCGCGACATAGCGGTAAAGTTCAACGCCGCCTACGGTGAGGCGTTCACGCTGCCGGAGCCGGAAATCGCCGAAGAGATCGCGACGATATCGGGGGTCGACGGGCAAAAAATGTCAAAATCATATGGTAATACCGTGGAGATTTTCGGCGAGGAGAAGGCGACGCGCAAAAAAATAATGAGCATAGTAACCGACCCCACGCCGGTAGAGGAGCCTAAGGACCCGGATAAGAGCATCATCTACAATATATACAAACTGTTCGCCGCCGATGATAAAGCAGCCGCAATGGCCGAACGTTTCCGGGCGGGTGGATACGGTTACGGCGACGCGAAAAAGGAGTTGTTCGAGATGCTTTGGGCCTACTTCGAGCCGTACCGCAAGAAGCGCGCCGATCTCGCCGCGAATTTGGACTACGTCAACGAGATGAGGAAACTTGGGGCGGACAAGGCGAGGGAGATAGCGGGGGCGACTATGAGCAAAGTCAGGAAGCTTGTTGGAGTGATATAGGCAACAGTGCAGGATGTATATTGATACTATGAACCGACTGATAAAAATTTCCGACGGCAGCATCGAGGTGGGCGTTGTTCCCGATTTGGGGGGGATGGTGGCGCTGCTGCATATTATAGGCAAGCCCAATATCCTCAAGGCGGATAAGGCATTGTGGGACGAGCCCCCGGTGATCCGCCGCACCTTTGGCCCCGACCCGCGCTGGAAGGCGTACAACGGCCACATCGTGTGGGTCGGCCCGCAGAGCGAGTGGTGGGCGCATCAGGCAAAGAGCCCCAAAAAGCTCCGCGAAAAATCCGTATGGCCGCCGGATCCCTATATTAATAACGGATATTTCGAAATCATCGAACGCGGCGCTACTGAATTGGTGATGAAAGGCCCCGACAGCGAGTTCAGCGGGGTGCGGCTGACCAAGTCCGTCAAAATCAAAAACGGCAAGGTGATATTCGGCGTAAGCGCGCTAAACATAAGAAACGAGCCGGTATCGTGGGACCTGTGGCTGAACACCCGCGTAGACGGCTACGCCCGCTGTTATGCGCCGGTATCGTCCATGAGCAAGGTTCGCATTGACGGGCGGGAAACTGAAACGCAGGACATGAGCGTCTACTCCCACGACCGCGGCTACTGCCTGATAGAGCCGGGCGCCCCGTCCAAAAACAAAAAAGAGCGCTGGGCCAAAGCCTTTATCCCCGCAAGCAAAGGGGCAATGGCCGCTTTCGCGTCATCACAGGCCCTTATAATAAAATTCAAAAGGCACTCACCAAAACTGATACACCCCGAACAGGCCTTGGTAGAGTTCTACAACTACACCAACCACACCAAATCCGACGCCCTGACAGAGCTGGAATACCATGCCCCATACAAAACCCTCCAGCCCGGCGAATCAATGGAAGCCTACCAGCAATGGGAGCTACACCCCTTCAAACCAAAACCCTCCCACGAAGATTGCATCAAATTTTTGCAAAAAACGTTGTAGGGGCGATCTTCAATGATAAATCAAAACACATTGATAAACAACCCCCAATTTGTTGTTGCGTGTCAATGTCAATTCTATTTTCTATATTTAGGCCTCGCCATCTGATTAAACGCGCTCGCCAGCGTCTCTAATATCTTGTTAGCCACAAATATGCTCTGCGGGTCAGTCTTCTCTAAGAGATAATAGCAGTAGGTGTACAAATCAGCCAAAACCTTAGAAGCCGCATCCCGGTCCTTAGTTACCGACAGTTCCAACTGAAATATCAGATTCTGCGCCTTTTCAATATCTTTTCTGCTCCCGTCCTCAATCCCTTTTCTGATATACGCAAGCGTCTGCTCGTGCATGAAGCAGATGAGGCCCTTAAAGCTCGTGGTCTTCACCTTCATGTTTTCGTAAAGGCGCGCGACGTTTGGTTCATTGGGCGGGGGCATGGCAGGCCGCTACTGATGTACAAGTCCGAGTACGTTGTTGCGGTCGATCTCGCGGAATCTCGAAAAAGCCCGCGCGGGGCCCTCGTTTAGCAGGAATTCTTTGAGCTGGTCTGAGGCGTTGAGCGCGGCTTCGTGCTCGGAGTTAGCCACCTCGGCGTTGTTGGCGCCGCTGCCGGCTTCGACTTCAAGGTACCGCATGATCATCTGGTCTATCACGTTGTACGCGCCTCTCGCCGACTCCGGATTTATGATGGAGAAGGGGGAACTGTCGGAGCCGTTTGTACCATCAAGCATAGACGATAGGGTGTAGGCGCGGCTGACGCTGAGTTCGTTGAAAAGGGTCTGTATGCGCTCCTGCGCGACCGTCCGCTCGTCGTTGGAGACCGCCGGCGACGAGGCATCGGAGGCGATGCCCCTGGCCTCGCGGAGCTTGTCGAGCGCCTCGGCCTGCTCCTCGCTCAGGTTAATGTCTACGGCGGGGGCGGCCGCCTTGCCCTCTTCGTAGGGGGCCGGCCACTTGAATGTGCGCATGGGGGTGCGGTGCTGCGCCTTGATGTTGCTGTCCACAGAATCTTCACCGCGCAACGCGGCCAGCTGAGCGGCGCGCGACTCCCGTACCGACTCGGAAAGCCGGCTGAGGAACGTGCCGAGCCCCTCAGCGGTCTTCCGCATGGGGTTCGCGTCCTTACCCTTGGCATCGGCAATGGTGCGCGGCAATAGCGTTCTGTCTATGTTGCGGATCAGCATAAAAATACCCTTTTTTGGTTCAAAGACACCTTTCCATTATATATATCGGCTAAAATACATATTACTTTAGCGAAAAAGTTCAAAAAAGTGAAAAAAAGATTAAAAAAGTGAAAAAAAGATTAAAAAATGCCAAAAATGCGAAGATACCGCCGGCGCCGGGGCTGGAAACGGGGGCATCGTATGAGGCCACCTCAATACCAATTTAGTATTAATGCGTTTTCCATGCTTTAATCGGATAATCAAGCGTCAGTCCCCGCCCGTAATGTATATTGTATATATGAAAGAATACACCGCCGATATGCTGAAAATGATCCCCATGCCTAAGGAGTTGACCGTCCGGCCGGGGGTGATGAAGGTTACGGAGAATATTCCGATTGATTTCGTTACCGCAGGGGATGATTTGCCGGGGTCGCCGGAGCGGTACACGCTCACGGTCACACCGCACGGCGTGAAGATCCTCAGCCCGTCTAAAGAGGGGCTCTACCGCGCAGGGACGACGCTCAGGCAGCTGATGAAGAATTGCCACGGCGAGGTACCGTGCCTGGAGATAAACGACTGGCCCGATTTCCCTGTGCGCGGGTTCTACCACGATGTTACGCGCGGCAGGGTGCCCAAGCTTGAGACTCTGAAGCGTCTCGCCGACACCCTCGCGTTCTACAAGATCAACCACCTGCAGCTGTACGTGGAGCATACGTTCGCGTTCACGGGGGTCAAAGGTCTCCGGCAGTTATGGAAAGGCAAAGACCCGCTGACCGCCGACGATATCCGCGAGTTCGACAATTACTGCGCGGAGAGGTATATTGACCTTGTTCCGTCGCTGTCAACATTCGGGCACATGTACGAGTTGCTGCGCCTGCCGCGGTTCGAGCGTTTGAACGAGTTGGATGTAAGGGCGTCTAAGACTAAGCGCTGTTTGTGGGACCGGATGGCGCACTATACGCTTGACGCAGGCAACCCCGAAAGTTTTGATCTGGTCAGGGGGATGGTAGAGGAGTACGCGCCGCTGTTTAGGTCCGGGTATTTTAACATATGCTGTGATGAGACCTTTGACCTCGGCAAGGGTAAGAACGCGGCGTGGGCTAAGAGGGCCGGGGTGGGGCGGCTATATGTCGATTTTGTCCGCAAGATAATGGATGTTGTCAGGTCATTAAATAAGAAGCCGATGCTTTGGGGGGATATTGTCCTCAAGCACCCGGATTTGATATCGGAGCTTGCCGGGGATGATACGGTTTTCCTCAATTGGGAGTATACGCCGGAGGTTACGAACGAATCCGTACAGACATTTAAGAACGCGGGGGTGAAGCAATACGTGTGTCCGGGGGTCAACGGCTGGAGCCGGTTTGCGCCGGATGTCAACCGCGCCTGCAAAAATATCTATAGGATGATACGTTTCGGGAAGGACGCTGGGGCCGCCGGCGTCCTTAATACGGACTGGGGCGACTGCGGGCAGGTCAATCTGCTGTCAAGCTCTTATCACGGCCTGGCGTTTGGTGCGGATTTGTCATGGAATGCCGGCGACGGCGGCAGCGCGGATGGCGATGCTGTTTGTATTAACGGGATTGATGATAACTTTGATGAGCGGTTCGCGTTTTTGCAGTGGGGCGGCGGCGATATTACGGACCGTTTAGGGAAGATACTGCGTGAGGCCGGCGAGCTGAGCGCAGATTATCACTTCGGCAACCTGTACGCCTGGGTTAATGGCAAGCAGTGTTTGTGGTACAAGGAGGAAGAGGTCAAGTCGGCTGACCCGAAAGACCTTTTGCGCAGGTACAGCCGCGCCGCGGAATTGGAACGGGAACTAAGTAGCTGGGGCGAAGATTACAGAGAGTATATATGGGGGGCGCGCGCGACGGCGTGGTTACTGGCGTTGCTGATCGTCAAGAAAAAGTACGAATATAATCAGGAGATTGACGAGGCGGATATCCCCGTTTCTCCCAGGCGGTTAATTAAAGACAGGGACGGCATAAGGGGCGGCAGCGCCATCCTCAAACAATTCAAAGAGCTTTGGTTAGAGCGTAACCGCGAGTCTGAGATGGGCGACGTCGTAGAGACGTTTGAAAAAATTTTGCGCCGGATAAAAAAGTGGTGTTAGGTATCCAAACTCAAAACTCCGCACTCCTTCAAAACAGCGCCTATACCGCCCGGCGACTGCACTAAAGCAGTGTAGTACAGNCATTGTTTTGAGGTGGAACGACTATAAAATCACATCATCCACCTTCTGTCCGATGTCCCCGAGACTCCGCGTATTGCCAGATCAAAGTCGTCTGGGTTTGACGCGCTCTGCCTTGCTACGTCAAGCGATATCAGCTCATCGTTATACAACTGCAGCAGCGACTGGTCGAACGACTGCGATCCGTATTGCGTGTACCCTTCGGTGATTGCGGTAAGGATCATGTGGCTCTTTTCAGGGTCCAAAATGTATTCCGAGACCGACGCGGTGTTTATGAGTATTTCCGCCGCGGGTATGCGTCCCTGCCCGTCTTTGCGCGGCAGCAGGCGCAGCGATATTATAGCCACCAGAACGTTTGACAGCACAAGGCGTATCTGGTCGTGCTGGTGCGGCGGGAAGAAAGAGATTATTCGAGTGATGGTCTCGGTCGTGTTCATAGTGTGCAGCGTGCTCATCACCAGGTGCCCGGTGTCGGCGGCGCTCATGGCGGTTTCGATCGTTTCGCAGTCGCGCATCTCGCCGATGAGGATGATGTCGGGGTCCTGGCGGAAGCTCGCGCGCAAGGCCGCGTTGAACGACGGCGCGTCTGTGCCTATCTCGCGCTGCGCGATGATGCTGCGCTTGTCGCGGTGCAAAAATTCGATGGGGTCTTCGATGGTGATGATGTTGGCCGATACGTTTGAGTTGATGTGGTCGATCATAGACGCGAGCAGCGTGGACTTGCCGCTTCCCGTTGTGCCGGTTACGAGTATCATGCCGCGCTTTTTCATGGCGATGTCCATGATTACGCTTGGCAGCGCGAGGCCGGAGAAGTTGGGTATCTCCACCTTGATGGAGCGTATGGCCATGGCGGGCGTGCCGCGCTGGCGGAACGCGTTGACCCTGAAGCGCCCTACGCCGGGTATTGCGGCCGCGAAGTCTATCTCGGCGTCGCGCAGGTACTTCTGGTACTGTTCCGGCTTGATCATGGAGCGCAGCATGGCGTCCATGCCTTCGTAGGTGAGCGGCTCCTGCCCCACCTTGTACAGCTCGCCGTTGACGCGCATGATGGGCACGACCCCGCAGCGCATATGCAGGTCTGAGGAGTTTTTGTCTACCATCGCTTTAAGAAGCGCTTGAATGTTGTTCATAACGGCAGCTCCGTTAAATTTCTTGATGAGTGTGTAAGGGATTCCGCCCCGTCTTTTTTAAGCAGTACCATATCTTCTATGCGAACGCCGCCCACGCCGGGGATGTATATGCCCGGTTCGATGGTTACGACGCAGTTTTCGGGCAGCGGCGTGTCTACGGTTTTTGCCACGCGCGGCTTTTCGTGTATCCGCAGGCCCACGCCGTGCCCGGTGGCGTGGCCGAACTGCTCGCCGTATCCGCTATCGGTTATTGCGCTGCGGGCGGTGGCGTCTAACTCGCGGGAGATCATGCCCGCGCGGGCCGCCTCGCGCGCGCACTGCTGCGCGCGCTGCACCGTTTCGTAGATATTGCGCTGCTCCTCCGACGCCGCGCCGAATATGAGCGTGCGCGTCATGTCTGAGCGGAAGCCGCAGATGGTGCAGCCGAAGTCTATGAGTATAAAATCGCCGGCGTGGAGCCTGCGTGCGCCTGGCCGCCCGTGGGGGAGCGCGCTGCGCTCGCCGAACAGGACAATCGTGTCGAACGCCGGCTTCTCTGAGCCTAAGTCGGCGCAGATATTTTCAAGTATGCGCGCCAGCTCCAGTTCGGTCATAAACTCCTTTATCTGCGGCAGCAGCTCCTCAAAAGCCCTGTCGCCCACGGCCGCCGCGGTCCGCATGTGCTCTATCTCACTGCCCGACTTGCTTATGGAGATGTTCGCGACATCGTTTGACAGATGGACAAACTTCGTGCCCGGCAGCACCTTCTTAAGCTCGTGGTACTGGTCTATCGTAAGCGTGTCGGACTGCACCCCCACCACCGCCTCGCCGCGAACCTTGCCCTTCAGGTACTTGAAGTTCGATTCTTCAATGAGCGAGAATTTCCACCTGCGCCCCTCCGTTTCGCAGAACTCGCGCGCCAGTTCCATATACCTGAAGTCGGTAAAGAGCTCAAGGCGCACGGGCGATATGAGAAGCGTCGCGTTTGACGAGCGGAACCCGCTTATGTACTCTACGTCCACCGGGTCGGTAACGAGCGCGTGCGTCAATTCCCGGTCTGTTATAATCTTGCGCACCGCCTTCACCCGGTGCCCTATCACTCGCGAATCTCCATCTGCGGCCTCACTGCTTTCCGCGTCGGATGTTTTTCTTCGCGGCGTCCCTTTTTTTGATTCTGACACCGGCAAGGGGCCGTCTGTCATCTCTTGCTCCGTCATCCTTTTTTTTTCGTTCGGAGAGTGCTCCGTCAGCCTCCTCCTCTTCGTCCGCGCTGCTGTAAAGCGGCGGTGGGGGAGGGTAGTCGTCCGATTGCATCAATATGTCCCTGATCTCCTCGATCTTGTCCTGCAGGCGCAGGTCGCTTGGGTCGCGCCGCAAAAGGCGCTCGTAAATGTGCAGTGCCAGGCGCGGCTGCCCCTGCTGGTAGTATATGTCGGCAAGCGTAGACGTAAGGACATGGTCCGGCAGGTCAAACGGCGTGTCGCGGTCGTCAATTATCGAGCCGCCGTCTTCGTCAAAGCCCGTGCCGACGTCTATAGACCGGACCTCGGAGGTCTCGGAGCGGAATAGCCGGCGAATTCTTTCCTGAACGTCGTCTTCTGTCGGGCGTTCCNCCTCCTCTTCGGCGGTAACGTCGGGTTGTTCGCCGGGAAGCGTATCGGCGCTATCGGCGGCTTTTGGTGTGATGTTGGCCAATTCGGCAATATTTTGTTCGATGATATCCTGTTCAAGGATATCCTGTTGCTCGATGACGTCCCGTCCCGCAATATCCGATTCGAGGATATCCTGTTGCTCGATGATGTCCCGTCCCGCAATATCCGATTCGAGGATATCCTGTTGCTCAATAACGTCCCGTCCTGCAATATCCTGTTCGAGGATATCCTGTTGCTCGATAACGTCCCGTCCTGCAATATCCTGTTCGAGGATATCCTGTTTGACGGCCTCCTGCTCAACAGCGTCCGTGTCAAACAGTTCCGAAAGCCGTGCCTCGATATCCTCTCCGCTCACCACGCTATCGTCAACCGTGTCGATGGTGACGTTCGCGGTTGCATTATCAGCGCCCTTAACATTTATAGACGGTCCCATCTGATCCAGTGCGCTGGGGAACAGCTCTTCTAAGCGGCTTTCGATGTCGTTGCCGGTTACCTCGGAGCTGCCGGCGATATCGGTTTGCTCGACGGTATCTATTGTATCAACAGAGTCAAAGGAATCAACCGTACCGAGCGTATCAACAGCATCAACGGTATCAACAGCATCGGCTGCTCCTGCTTCACCCTGAAGGAATGACGGGTCTTCGTCGGTATCAACCGGGAAACCGTCGGTGATGCGCTCGTTATCGCCTTTGTCAACCGGCGCGGGCGCGCCCTCGCCGAAGTCGAAGAGGTCGCCGGCGGCTGCGGCCTCAGCCTCGTCTATGATCTCCGCCTCTTCCTCGTCAACTACCAACGCCGCTTTAGCTTCCGCAATCGGCTCAACAGCGTTTTCGAAGAGTGAGTCTAATCTGTCTTCAATAACATCGCAGGATTCGGCTGATTCCTCCGCGTCAACTATTAGCGCGCCGTCAGTGCTGATATCGGTTGCAGTGTCATCGGCTGCGATTGTGGTGCCGATATCGGCGATATCTTCAGCGGCAATGGCGGTATCCGCATCGGTGATTTCATCCGTCCCCGCGGCGGCATAAGTTCCGGCGATATCTTCAGCGGTAATGGCAGTACCCACATCGGTGAGTTCATTCGTACCTGTGGCGGTATCAATCCCACCGATATT